>WTGD01000041.1 GCA_011523725.1 Nitrospinota bacterium | reverse complement strand
ATGTTTTTCAGGAAGTGAAACCGGCGGGAAGCGGGGGGCGGGCCGGGGGGTTTTTCCGGCGGCGCGATGATGTATATTAGGCGCATCCGCCGCCCGCGCGAAACCGGGAAATCCGAGGAAACGAGAGGAGATGCGAGCAAATGCCGGAGATCATCGACCTGTCCATGCCCGTCCACATGTGGATGGAGCGCTACCCGGGCACGCCGCAGCCCGTCATCCAGATGATAGAGACCACGTACGAGTCCGCGCGCCGCATCGGCACCGACAAGATGGGCTTCCCCGAGCTGTTCGCCCACAGCGTGTGCATCTTCAGCGAGCATTGCGGCACGCACATCGACGCGAGAAGCCACGGCGGCATGAACGATTCGTGGTCCGAAGACATCCCGCTGGATAAGTGCTACGGGCCGGGCCTGAGGCTCGACATGCGGGGCAAGAAACCCGGCGAGGCCATTGAAATCAATGACTTAAAAGACGCGCTCGCGAAGGAGAACTATTCGATACAAGGCGGTGAAATCGTCTTCCTCTGGACGGGGGCGGCCGCCTACAACGACGAGCCGCGCTACCTGACGGACCATCCCGGCATGGTGGGCGAGAGTGCGGAGTGGCTCATCGACCAGGGCGTATCCGTGATGGGCATCGACGCGCCGGGCTTCGACTTGCCCATCAAGGAGATGCTCGAACGCAAGGACCCCTGGCCGTGCCACCGCCTCTTCCAGACGCGCGAATACTGGCACATCGAGAACCTCTGCAACCTGGACGCCATCCCCGCCGCGCACGGGTTCACGGCGAGCGTCCTGCCGCTTCACTGGCAAGGCGCCACCGGGACGCACATCCGCGCCGTCGCCATCGTGAACGGGTAGACGAGGGTGGTTTTCACGGGCCAGGGAGGAGCCGCCCGGGCGCGAAGACGGGCGGTTCGCCTCATCGTCTTCACGCTCCCGTTCCTCATCGGGGCGCTCTGGACGGCGGGAATCGCAGGCGCGGCGAAACCGCCTAACGTACTGAAATCGAAGGCGAAGCAAAACCGCGCGGCGCGCGTCGAGCGGTACGAGCGCACGCTTAAAGTTCATCTCGCAGCCGACCCCTGGCCCCTGATCGACCTCGAAATCTCGCTCGACAGGTGGAAGGACACGGCGCAGCTCATCGAGGGCATGGACCGGGCGGGCGTCGCCCTGGGCGCGGTCACCTCGGCGCGTGAGAAGGCCATCCAAAAAGCCGTTGAACGATACCCCGGGCGGTTGATTCCGCTCACCACCTCGGCAACTGAGAAAGACTGGATGCGGACCGGGAGCGGCTATCTCGCCGGCATCGAACGGCAGCTTGCGGGCGGCGCATTCGGGATCGGGAAGATCGCCTGGCGGCCCGCCTCCTCCGACAAGGCCCGGCTGAAGCGGGCCGGAGAGGCTCTGGGGGTGATTCTCCGGCTAGCAGCCCAAAAACGAAGCTTCCTCGTGCTCGACATGCCGCCTCATGACGATGGCCTGGAGGCGCTCGAACGGCTGTTGCGGGCGGCGCCCGTGGCGAGGGTCGTCTGGACGCAAGCCGGCAGGGCATTGAATCTGAACGCTTTACCCGGCTACGGGCACGGGCTTCTCCGGGCGCTGAGCCTGAGGCACGCGGGCCTTTTCTTCACGCTGACTCAAGATCCGCCCGCCCCCGCCGATTCACCTCCTCCAAGAACAAACCACCTCTACGACCCGGGCGGGGCGTTCTCCCGCGAATGGCGGGCGTTGCTCGAAGCGCGCGTGGGGCACTTCATGATCGGGAACGATTCCCCCAAGACACGCCCGGCGATATATGCGGGAAGGACACTCCATTTTCGCCAAAACGTCCTCGCGAATATCAGCCCGCCCGCCCGGAGACTCATCGCCTACCGGAACGCATGGCGGCTTCTGACGGACCGCCGCTGGCAGCCCTGATTCGTGAAATTCCCCCGAATCCGTTGCATCCAGCCGGGCGCATGGGGATAATGCCGTCTTTGCGGGCTGGAGCACCCTGAACAAACGATTTTCCGACAACAGCGTTTACACGCAAGGAGTTCGCCTCATGTACAGCATACGCCACCCGAAACGAACCTGGTTCGGCCTCGGAACCATCACGAAAATCAAGGATGAAGCGGAGTTTCTGGGCGCCCGCAACGCGCTCTTCTTCACGGACAAGGGCGTGCGGGGCGCAGGCGTGGCGGACATGGCATTGGCTCCACTCGAGGAGGCCGGGGTCGAGGTGACGATATACGACGAATGTCCGCCCGAGCCCGCCATCGGCGACCTGGAGCAAGCGTTTGCGGAGTTCAAGAATGGTTCTTTCGACCTCGTCGTCGGGGTCGGGGGCGGCAGTTCGATGGACATGGCGAAATCCATCGGCGTTCTGCTGGGAAACAACGGCGCGCCCAGGGATTATCTGGGGGTAGAGCTCGTTCCGAAACCCGGCGTCTCCACCATTTTGGCGCCCACCACGAGCGGAACCGGCGCCGAAGCCACGCCCAACGCCATCTTCTCGGTGCCGGAAGAGCAGGTGAAACTGGCCATCGTGAGCACGCACGTCATCCCGTTCGCCGCCATCGTGGATCCCAAGCTCACGCTTTCCGCGCCGCCGAAAGTCACCTCCGCCGCCGGTGTGGACGCCTTCACGCATTGCCTGGAAACCTACGTGGCCAGAAACGCCACCCCCTTGAGCGAGATGTACAGCCTGGAGGGCATGAAGCTCATCGCCCGCTCCTTGAGGCGCGTATGCGACGATGGGAGCGACATCGAGGCCAGAACCGACATGGCCTTAGGC
>WTGD01000216.1 GCA_011523725.1 Nitrospinota bacterium | reverse complement strand
GAGCAGGCGACGCCCGAGCTGCGGAGTAGGCGTCCCGCGCTGTAAAGATTGGTTTTTAGGCTTTTTGCCGTTTCGCTCGAATGATTCACCGATACGGGCGAGCCGACGCTTTAGACGCAAAGGAAACGACGCATGCGAATGAAGGCAGCGGTTTACCACGGACCTCGGGACATCCGCGTCGAACAGGTGAAGCGGCCGGTCGCCGGCGAGCATGACGTATTGGTGCGGGTGCGGGCATGCGGCATTTGCGGCTCCGATCTGCACATGTACCGCCTCGGCATGTTCGAGGTGCTGGGGCGGCGGATCGACGACAAACGCCGCATCATGGGTCATGAACTGAGCGGTGAAATCGTCGAGGTGGGGGAGGAGGTCAGCGGCTTTTCCGTCGGGGACCGCATC
Organism: Nitrospinota bacterium; assembly: GCA_011523725.1. Taxonomy (GTDB): domain Bacteria; phylum UBA8248; class UBA8248; order UBA8248; family UBA8248; genus Bin107. The sequence goes on along the minus strand of WTGD01000216.1, from coordinate 2,381 downwards.
ACCGGGTTGGGGCACGGCGGCTTTGCGGAGTACGTGCCGGTTCGCGTAACCGAGCGCAGCCCGCACGTCCTGCCGGAGTCCGTCAGCTTCGAGGAGGGCGCGACGCTCGAACCGCTGGCTACCTCTCTGCACGGCGTGTCCCTGGGTCGGCCCGCGGCCGGTGAGACGGTGGTCGTACTGGGCGCAGGCATCATCGGCTTAGGCTGCGTCCAGGCCATCCGGGCGAGCTTCGACTGCCGCGTCATCGCCGTGGATTCTTCCGAACGCCGCCTGGACATGGCCAGGCGTCTCGGCGCCGACGCCGCCGTCAACCTGAGCGAAACCGACCCGGTGGAAGCCGTGATCGAACTCACCGGCGGCGCCAGGCCGGTGGAGCGCTTCGGCGTTCGCGGCGGCAACGCCGATCTGGTGATCGACTGCGCCGGCGCGCCGTCTTCGCCGAACCAGGGCCTGCTCATGCTGAAGCAGGAATACGGCCGTCTGGTTTTCGTCGCCCTGTTCGAGAGCCCTGCGGATCTGGATTTCAACCAGGTGGTGCGCAAGCACGTCGAAATCTACGGGTCCTGGACCTGGACCGGGGACGACTACCGCCGCGCCATCGCGCTTGTCGAAAGCGGGGAGGTCCGGCGCCGGCCCTTGATTTCCCATGTCCTCGATCTCGATGATGCGCCTAAGGCGTTCGCCGTCCAGGACCGGCCCGACGCCGCCATCAAGGTGGTGCTGAAGCCCTGATAGTGGTCGGCGCCCCGTGGCGCAAGCCTCGCCAGCCTACTCGTCGTCTTTGTTCAAGCCTAGCAGTTCGTCAACCAGCTCCCTGCGCTTATACACCAGCATCGCTGTGATGATGAAGGTGAGGATCATCAGGGGAGTGTCTCCCTTGCCGACGAAAACGGCGACGCCCGGCATCAGCACGATGGCGATGAGTTCCGCGTGGTCGCGTCTTCCGGTCAGGGCGGAGAAGAGCAGGGCGACGGTGGCGCAGATCACCAGGGTGAGAGGCGACACGGCGAGCAGCGCGCCCGAGGTGCTCGCCGTTCCGCGTCCGCCCCGAAACCCGTGAAAGACCGGCAGTATCTCGCCGAGCACCACGCAGACGCAGGCCAGTGCGGCGATCCACGGAGAGTCGCTCATCCACCAGGCGAAGCCCAGCGCCAGTTGCGCTTTGAGGAGGTCGGCGATGAACACCAGCGCGCCTACGCGGTCTCCAAGCACCATCCAGGCGTTCGCGAAATCGAGTTGTCCGCTTCCGTACATGCGCAAGTCGATGCCCCGCGCCCTGGCGGCGAACCAGGCGGCGGAAACCGAACCGATGTCGTAGGTAATGCATCCCACGATGATGACGGGAGCAAGAATTTCCAAAAGAACCTCCGGACAAGAAAAATCACGGCCCCCCATATTGCAGCATTCTCGCGCGTGTGAAAAGAGGCGCGCGCATTCCAGGCGTGATACAAGGGGATGAATATTCTACGAGCTTCAATACACAGAGAAGGGGTGCAGAAGATGGGCGAGCGGATCGGTTATATCGGCCTGGGCAAGATGGGACTGGCCTTGTCGAAGGTTCTGCTGGAAGACGGCCACGAGGTCTGCGGCTACGACGTGGACGAGGAGCGCAAGCGGATGCTGGCGGACGCCGGCGGACGCCCGCTCGACTCAGGCAGGGAGGTGGCCGAGAACGCGGACATCGTCTGCTCGATTCTCCTCAAGCCCGAGCACATCGAGGAGAACATCTTCGGGGAGAGGGGGGTCGTCTCCGCCGGAAGAGCCGGACGCATCTATATCGAGATGAGCACCATGCCTCCGGGCTGGCAGGCGGAGCTTGCGGAAAGACTCGGCGCGCACGGCATCGAGATGCTCGATTGCCCCATCTCGGGCTCGCATCCGAAGGTGATGGACAGGACCATCACCATGATGGTGGGCGGAAAAAGGGATGTTTTCGAGCGCGTCCGGCCCGTATTCGAGCCCATCACCGCGGGCTTCGACTACACGGGCGAGAGCGGCACGGGCGCCACGATGAAAATCGTAACCAACCTGTTCGTGAACGCGTCGGTGGCGCTTCTGGCCGAGGTGATCCTCACCGGCGAGCGGGCCGGGCTCTCCCATGAAACGATGATGCGCTGCCTGGGGAAAGGCTCCGTACGCGGAGCGATGCTCGAGCAGACGGCGCCGCGGATCTTCGAGCGGGATTTCGCGCCGAGGGGAGCGGTGGAAATTTTCGTGAAGGACATGGGAATGGCGATAGACCTGGCGCGGGAAAACGGAATCGACCTCGAAATCGTCAAGGCGGGCCGCAGGATGTTCCAGCGCGCCCTGGACGCGGGCTGGGGCAAGGACGACGCCGCCCGCGTCATCGAAGTCTATGAAGGAAAGGATGGGGAGTAGAG
>WTGD01000038.1 GCA_011523725.1 Nitrospinota bacterium | reverse complement strand
AGCTTTGAACAACCCGCAAGCTGCAATCGCCATCGACAGAGGTTATGCCCGTACAGTGGAAACTTTTTGTAAATATGCAAATAACCTGTGGATTCTCATGGCCAATGGAAAAACCCTCAAGAAAAACAAGGATGTCTACACGAAGTTTTTGAGAGGATTCATTCGTGGCATGAAATTGCACAGGGATAATCGAGATAAATTTGCGCGCATTTACCTGAACCACTTGCAGTCGAAGGGTTCGAAGATCAAGCTTAAAATAGTGAAAGCCTCTGTAAACGATCTGACATTTGGTCTTCTTCCTTCAGAGGCGGATTATAAATGGTTTGATCACATGGGTAAGGTTCTTCTGGAAAAACGCAAAGCGAAACGTACAGTGGATCTTCGTAAGGAGGGCATGGACCTGAGCATGGTGAAAAAGGCCATGGCAGCAGAGGGTTGGAAAAACTAAGCCTTTTCTTTGAAATAGAATAAAGAGCCGCGGCCAGCAACACTGGCCGCGGCTCTTTTATTTTCCCATGCTAAATCATCGACGTCGCATCATATTCTTCTGGATTGCGCACATTGGTGGCAGAGACAAAAGCTATGGTTGTTTGACGACCCGAATATATGGAAGCGGCGATTCCCAACCCTCTGGGTATTTCTTCTTCGCATCCTCATCCGAAACGGCCGGCAAAATGATTACGTCTTCGCCCTGTAGCCAGTTCGCCGGAGTCGCCACTTGTTCACTGGCCGTCAACTGGCAGGAATCAAGCAGTCTCAGAATTTCGCTGAAATTCCGGCCCGTGCTCATCGGATAGGTGAGTGTCGCCTTGATACGCTTATCCGGGCCGATGACGAACACCGAGCGGGCAGTCGCATTATCTGCTGCCGTCCGTCCCTCAGAGGTGTCGCCCGTATCGGCAGGCAGCATGTCATAGGACTTTACGATTGCAAGTTCGGGGTCGCCAATCAGCGGGTAATTCACGGCATGGCCCTGGGAAGCTTCGATATCTTTCGACCATTTTTCATGGTCGGAAACCCCGTCGACGCTGATACCGATCACTTTGCAGTTTCTTTTGTCGAATTCGGGCTTGAGCCCAGCCATCGTCCCCAGTTCTGTAGTGCAGACCGGCGTAAAGTCCTTTGGGTGTGAAAATATGATGGCCCAGCCATCGCCAATCCATTCATGAAAATTGATGGGGCCCTGGGTCGTGTTCGCGGAAAAATCTGGTGCTTCATCATTGATTCTTAAAGTCATTTTCGTCTCCTTGCATTAAGAATGAAAGAAAACTACAAATTTCTGTGCACTAGAACTCGATCGGTAAGCATTCATTGGCTGGGGGAGGAGGATTCGAACCTCCGTACCCAGATCCAGAGTCTGGTGTCCTGCCGCTAGACGATCCCCCAAAATGACCTAGATGTTTATATGTATGAGTTCTTTGTTCGTCAAGGACGATGGAGAAAACATTTATTGATTGACTCTGGCCAGAGCCGCGTCGAGACGGTGGAGGCTCCTGTCTTTTCCAAGAAGGCTGAGCGTCTCAAAGATGCCGGGGCTGATAGTGCCGCCCGTAATGGCGACGCGCACGGGTTGCGCCAGTTTGCCGAGTTTTACGGCCTCTTCTTCCATAACGCGATGAAAAGCTGACTTGACGTTTTCGGATGAAAACGTATCGATTTTACTCAATTCATTCCGCAGTTTCAGCATCAATCCCGAGCTCTCCGAAGTCAAGAATTTCGAAGCCGCTTTCTCGTCAAAACCGACTTCATTTTCAAAGAAAAAACGAGCGCCATCTATCATCTCCGTCAATGTGCTCGAGCGCGTCCTAAGTTCATCCACAATGCCTTCACGAGACTTATATGTGAGGACATCCGGCGATAGACCCTGTGCTCTGAGGCCCGCATCGAGCGATTCGACGAGAAAATCGCCATCGGCCGATTTGATGTATTCCTGATTCAACCACAATAGCTTTTCCGGGTTGAAGATGGCGGCGGATTTGTTCAAGTTTTCCAAAGCAAAATTTTCGACTATTTCTTCTTTGGAGAAAATTTCCTGGTCCCCGCGACTCCAGCCGAGCCGAACAAGATAGTTAATCAGCGCTTCAGGGAGAAACCCCCGCTCTTTATAATCCAATACCGAATCCGCCCCATGTCGTTTTGACAGCTTTTTTTTATCAGACCCCAATATCATCGATATGTGCGCGAATTTTGGCGTCGTTTCCTTCAGGGCCTGATAGACAAGAAGCTGTTTTGGAGTATTGGAGAGGTGATCGTTACCGCGTATGACATGGGTGATCTTCATATCGATGTCATCGATGGCCACGCAAAAATTGTATGTAGGCGTCCCGTCGGTGCGGACGATGACCATATCGTCGAGTTGTGAGTTCTCGAATACCACCTCACCGGTCAGGATGTCGTCGACAATCGCCTCCCCGACATCAGGCGCCCTGAGGCGAAGACAAAAAGGGACATTCGGGTCTTTGTCGTATCGATCTCGACAAGTGCCGTCGTATTTCGGCGTTTTCCCCTCGGCGCGAGCACGTTCACGCATGGCGTTCACTTCATCTGGCGTGCATGTACACCGATAGGCGGCACCGGATGAGAGCAGTTTATCGGCCGCTTCTTTGTAGAGATCCATGCGCCGGGATTGACGATACGGGCCTTCGTCCCATTCGAGGCCCAGCCAGTCGAACGCCTTCAGAATCGCGTCGTAGTATTCTTCCGTAGAACGCTGCCGGTCGGTATCTTCGATTCTCAAGATAGCCGTGCCCGCGTGATGTTTTGCAAAAAACCAGTTAAACAA
>WTGD01000260.1 GCA_011523725.1 Nitrospinota bacterium | reverse complement strand
ACCCCCCTACCCCCCTTAACAGGGGGGTAAAAGCGATATCCCCCCGACGAGGGGGTGGAAGAAAAGCCCCCCTGATAAGGGGGGTTGGGGGGTTATTCCTTTGACAAGAGTATTTTCAACAACCCCCGGAAGGGGGAGTGATAAAAAACGAAAAAGCTGCGAGGCCGCCGCAAGCATACCCCGCACAAAAAAACCGGGGGGCCGAAGCCCCCCGGTCGTCGTCGCGTCAGGATAGAACGCGAGCGTCCGTCATGCGGCTAGAAGGCGTGGCGCAGAGACATCATTGCCATCCAGGAGTCGTCATTGTCCTTGTCCGCCGCTTTGCCGTAATCGCCGGCGGCCAGGTACGCGAATCCCGCGCGAAGTTCAAGTTTGGGGTAAATCTTCCAGAACATACCGGCGTCGAACTCGGTGCCGTAGTCACTGTTGCCCATGCCGTCGTCTTCCGCGGACTCGTAGACGTGTATTCCGGCGCCCAGCTTCAAGGTCTTGCTGACCGCATACGCAAGCGCGAGCTCGCCCACGACCGCGCCGTTCGTCTTGCCCAGCTTCCCGTTCGTGATCCCGTTACCCCCTACACGGCCCGGCGTCTGAATGTCATTGACGGAACCGTTGCCGCGGCCCGAGATGAGAATGCCGGTCCTGAGCGCGCCCGTGCCGGGGAACAATCTGCTGAAATCGCTTACTTCAGATTCACCCTCATCTTTCCAGTTTTCGTCATCGCCCGAGAGCATCGTCAGGTTGGCCATGAGCTTCAGTTTGCCCATGCTGGCCGAACTTCTCACCAGCATCGCCCAGCCGGAGGCGTCCTTATCAGCGCTCGCATCGCCGCCCACCGAGACGCCCGTGGCGCTTACGTTGAAAATGCCCACTTTCGCTTTGGCGTGCAGGGCGGCGTACGTGAGGGATTTGCCCTTGCCATCGCGGGATAGAGCTACCCAGGGAGTCAGGGTCGTGGTCGGGGAGACCTTAACACCCACAGCCGCGTAGTAGTTGTCCACGTTGTCATCCGTAGAACCGATCTTGACTCCACCCGCTACGGCTCCTGTTTTCGGATCTTCATAACTACTCGTCCCGGACCGCTGCATGAACATGCTGAGCGACATGTTCTTGCTGAGCTTGCCGTAGACCCCGATGCCCGGCCTACGCGAGGAGCCGTTGGAGTCGAAAATTTCACCATCCGGGGAGGTGTAGTCCGTCCGGCCCCAGCGTGCGCGGAGCGCGCTGCCCGGAACCGCGAAATCGACCACCCAGCGGTTGGTGCCCACGCCGACGCGGCCTCCGGTGCGACCAAAGATGGCGTTCGCGTTCGCCACGTTTTGGTTCGTTCCCGTAACGTCTGCTTTCTTCGCTCGCTCTCCTTCCGTGGTTTCCCTGTACTTATTCTCATACCAGTCGATTTCCCACATGGCCCAGATTTTGCCTTTATCTGTCGTGGCCGTGAAGCGGGGCCGGCTCAAGGCGTCGAGACCCGAGGAGGAGTCATCCATATCTTCGTTCCGGTCGAGGTTGTTGGAGCTGAAAGCCCGAATACGGAAGAAGCCGCTGTACTTGAAGTCGGCCGCGTAGGAGGGCGCGGTAAACGCCACGACGAGCGCCAGCGCAAATAAAGCTAACAGAAGTTTCTTCATGTGTGTTTCTCCTCAGAGATTGAAAAAAATGTTGCCGTCTTCCTTCGTGTTCTGTGTCTGGTTTAACGAGTGCTTCTGCATCCGTGCTTCGTCGCCTGCGACAGGGCTTCCCGCTCCCGCATCACCCCCTCTCTTCCATGCCGCCCCGTACGCCGGCCAGGTTCTATCGATCGAACCGATGTCTGCCGCTTATGCAGACAATTTCCTGTCTGAAAAAAAATCATTCCGCTCTTTATCTCTCAAAGAATAGAGTAATACTGAAAGGAACTGAGCACCCCGGGGATGATTCGACTGTGCGTGCAGATGAAGTGTAAATATCTGTTATTATTTATCTTAATTCGGTTTTTTCTTTATCGTCGTCTCTTGCGCACTTGTCATGTTTATGCTTCAATGCGCTTATATTTGATGTCGATGAAATTCGTTTTGATGACATTAAATCGAGCGGTAGCCATGCCTGCTCATGCTTAAACGCGCTCTCAATTGATGCCGCTGATATGCGTTTTGATGACATGTTGAACGAGAGGGAAAATGCCCAGGAGAAGTGAATTCAGACTCACCAAACGCGCTGTCGATGCGCTCAAAACCGAAAGCCGGGACACCATCTTCTGGGATCGGGACCTGGCCGGCTTCGGGGTGCGCGTCCACTCTGCGGGCAGGAAATCCTACGTGGTGCAATCCCGAGGGCCCGGGGGGATAAAGCGCGTTACTTTGGGCCGGCACGGGGCGTTATCGACCGGGGAGGCGAGGAAGCAGGCCGCCCTCGTCATCGACCGCATCAAGCGGGGCGAAGACCCCGGGCTCAAGCCGCCCGCGGAGGAACTCACTCTGGCGGCGGTCGCCGAGCGCTTCATACGCGTTTACGTGGAAAGGCACCTGAAGCCGCGCACCGTCGTGGAGTACCGCACCATACTGGACAAACATGTCTTGCCATTCTTGGGCGAGATGGCGTTGGGCCGGATCGGACGGGCGGAAGTCACCGCGCTTCAGCACCGCCTCCGCAATACGCCGAGCCGGGCCAACACGGCGATCCATCTCCTCTCAAGGATGTTCAACCTGGCCGAAGCGTGGGACCTTGTCCCGTCCGGGCGGAACCCATGCAGAAGACTGTCTCTCTACAGGACGCGCCCACGCGAGCGGTTCCTCACATCCGGGGAAT
>WTGD01000403.1 GCA_011523725.1 Nitrospinota bacterium | reverse complement strand
GTTGGGGGGTTCCGTAGGGGTCGCATATATGCGACCCCTACGGAACCCCCCAACCCCCCTTGTCAGGGGGGCTTTTTCAACAACCCCCTCAAGGGGGGAGTGATTCTCTTTCTTATCATCGGCGGGCGGGCGTCTCCGCGAACGGCGGTTTGCCCGCGCTTGTGATTGGGCATATCGTAGTATCGTTGGTTCGGGCATTTCAACCACGGCGGAGGGAGGATGTTGCATATACGGCCGCCCGATGCGGCGATTCGGATCATCCGGGCACTCGAGGCCTCGGGACACCGGGCGCTCCTGGCGGGCGGGTGCGTGCGCGACGCCCTGCTCGGCTTCGAGCCCAAGGACTGGGACATCGCCACGGACGCGGCGCCCGAGGCCGTGGAGGGCCTTTTCGAGAAAACCGTCGCGGTGGGCGCGCAGTTCGGCGTGGTGCGCGTGCGGGTGGGGGAGCGGGAGTTCGAGGTCGCGCAATTCCGCGAAGACGGCCCCTACGGCGACGGCAGGCGCCCCGACTCGGTCCGTCCCTCCGATGAGCGAGGCGACGCGAACCGGCGCGACTTCACCATCAACGGGATGTTTTACGACGTATCGGCCAATCAACTCCTCGATTATGTGGGCGGCCGGCGCGACCTGGACGCGGGCGTCATCCGGGCCATCGGCGAGCCGGGCGCGAGATTCGAAGAAGACCACCTGCGGATGATGCGGGCGGTGCGCTTCTCGGCGCGGTTCGGCTTCCGGGTCGAGCCGGCGACCGCCGCCGCCATCGAAACGAATGCCGCGCTCATCAAGAAAATCAGCCCTGAGAGAATCCGCGATGAACTGACGACGATATTGACCGGGGAAAACGCCGACGCCGCCTTCTCCACCCTCGATTCCTCGGGCCTCCTCGAACATGTGCTGCCCGAAGTCGCCGACATGCGCGGCGTGGCGCAGCCGCCCGAATTCCATCCCGAGGGCGACGTGTGGACGCACGTGCTCGCCATGCTGCGCATCGAGCGCGCCGCCTCGCCGACGCTCGCCTGGGGCATACTGCTCCACGACGTCGGGAAACCGCCGACATACACCGAGACGGACAGGATTCGCTTCAACGGGCACGACAAGGTAGGGGCTGCGATGAGCGCGGAGGTCTGCGGGAGGCTCCGCATGCCGAAGGCGCAGGCGGCGCGAATCCGTGAGCTGGTCGCGAACCACATGCGCTTCATGCACGTGGAGAAGATGCGCGAGAGCCGCCTCAAGCGCTTCCTGCGCGAGCCGTATTTCGACGAACTGCTCGAACTCCACCGCGTCGACTGCCTCGCCAGCCACGGGAACCTGCGGACGCATGAATTCTGCACGCGAAAACTCGGGGAAATCCGCGAAGAAACCCTGCGCCCGTCGCGCCTGCTCGACGGCAACGACCTCATGGCGATGGGCCACCCGCCGGGGCCTAAGCTGGGGGAGATTCTCACCGCGATAGAGGACGAGCAGCTCGAAGGGCGCATCGCCACCCGGGAGGAGGCCCGGGATTTCGCCCGCCGGAACTTCCCCCCGCCGGGGGGGTGACTCGTAGGGTCAGACATATATGTCTGACCCCCCGTGGCCGCCCGTCGGTCATATTCACCCCGATACAGGACAGGCACGGGGCCTCGGACAGGCACAGGGGCCTGTCCCTACAAAATCAACCCCCCAACCCACCCTTGACAGGGGGGTAAGATCAACACCCCCTCCAGCGGATGACTGATTGATCCCCGGCGCCATACGCACTAGGATGGCTTTCATTCGTTTCCGACAATTCCGGGTAACGCGTATGGCTCCCATATCCATCATGACGGCGCAAGAACTCGAACTCTCGCTCCGCAGAATCGCCTCCGAGATGGCCGAGGCGTGCGCGGCGGGGGAGAACGTCGCGCTCATCGGCGTGCTCACCCGGGGGGAGCCGCTCGCGCGTCGCCTGGCGGGCCACATCGAGGCGATGGAGGGCGTCTCGCCGCCCCTGGGCGCGCTGGACATCGGCGTCCACCGCGACGACGCCGGCCACCCGACCGAGCGGCCGGGCGCGGAACCCACCCTCATCGACTTCGACCTCACGGGCCGCGGCGTGTTCCTCGTGGACGACGTGTTCTTCACGGGCCGGACGGCGCGCGCGGCCATCGACGCCCTGATGGAACTCGGCCGCCCGCGCAAGATATGGCTCGCCGCCCTCATCGACCGGGGCCACCGCGAACTCCCCTTCCGCCCCGACTTCATCGGCAAGAACGTGCCCACCGCGCTCGCCGAACGGGTCCGGGTGCGGGTGCAAGAGGTCGACGGCGAGGACGGCGTCTGGCTGGAGCGGGAGTGAGGCCGCGCGGGAGGAAATGCGGGCGCTTGCGGGCAAATGCGCGGCGGGCGAGAAACTTTTTTTGCCGCTGAATCTTAGTGCGATACGCTCAGATTTACAAGAAAATTCGTTATATTACAATCAGTTACAGGAGAATTTCCTTTCGGGAATTTATCGAAAAACCCCGTGAATTTATCGAATTTTACGGGAAATATCATTATCTTCATTTTCTCCGTCATCCTGGAAACGTAGCGGGACAACCCTTTTGGGTTGTCCCGCCCCCCGTGGCCGCCCGCCTCGTCATTGCGGCCACCGACCCCGTAGGGACAACCCTCTGTGGTTGTCCTGCCCTCTGTGGTTGTCCTGATTGTGACCATCCTGCAAAAGAACAGGCACAGAGGCCTCGGACAGTAGGGGCGGACCTGCGTGTCCGTCCCAGGGGCCTCGGACAGGCACAGGGGCCTGTCCCTACAAACTGGCGCGCGCACGAT
>WTGD01000424.1 GCA_011523725.1 Nitrospinota bacterium | reverse complement strand
GGCAGGCAGAAACGAGCGATCAGAAGCGTATTCCGCCATGTGGGACGCCACGCCGTCGAGTATGGGGCCCATCCGCACGTTCACGCCGTAGTCGGGCAGGTTCTCCCAGATGGTCTTCGTGCAGTTGGGCTTGGCGAAGGCCGCGACGTGCAGCGGCTGGCCCACCTTGCGGACGTCGATGTCGAAAGCCGCGACAACCTCGATATCCTCAGGACCATAGCCGCCCAGGTCCCGGTGCATGAGACCCAGTTCTTCCTCGGGATGGTGGCGGTAATACTCGATGCCCTGGAGTAGGGAACTCGCGCAGTTCCCTACGCCGGCGATGGCGATGCGAATCGGCGACATGTATGCGTTTCCTTTCCTGCCTTTGCAGTCGCTGCAGCCGAAAAAGGCGAATCCACAATCGGGTTTATTGCTCAGGATGCCCGCCGTCGGCCGCGCGCGTGGTATTCAAAATCAGGTCAATCGGTGCGAACACATGCGTCCACAGAAAGGCGACTATATCCCAAAATCCACATTTTCTCCAAGAGGAGAAGAGAAAATGATTCCAGAGGCCTCGGGCGGGAAATTCGGCTCTAATACAGCAGGCAGCGGACGAAGTGTCCGGGAGATACCTCTTTGAGTTCGGGTTCGTGCTCCAGGCACATCGACTTCACCTCCGGGCACCTCGGGTTGAAGCTGCAGCCCGTCGGCAGGCGGTTCAGGCTGGGCACGATGCCCTTGATCTCCTCCAGCCGAATCTTCTGGCCGGGATTGGCAGTGTTGAGCTTCGGAATCGAGTTGAGCAGCCCCCGGGTGTAGGGGTGGAGCGGGTTGCCGAATATCTCCTCGGTCGGCGCCTCCTCGACCACCTTGCCCGCGTACATGACGACCACACGCTTGCACGTCTCGGCCACGAGACCCAGATCGTGCGTGATGAGGATGACCGCCGTTCCGAGCTCTTCCTGGAGCTTCACCATGAGGTCCAGTATCTGCGCCTGGATGGTCACGTCGAGCGCCGTGGTCGGCTCATCGGCCAGGAGGATCTTCGGGTTGCACGAGAGCGCCATGGCGATCATCGCGCGCTGCCGCATGCCGCCCGAGAGCTGGTGGGGGTATTCGCGCACGCGCTGGCGCGGCAGGGGGATGCCGACCAGGTCGAGCATCTCGGCGGCCTTGTCCATCGCGTCTTTTTTCGTCATCCCCTGGTGGAGCATGACAGCCTCGGCGATCTGGAAACCGACGGTGAACACCGGGTTCAGGCTCGTCATCGGCTCCTGGAAGATCATCGAGATGTGGTTGCCCCGTATCTCGCGCAACTCCTTCGTGTCGAGCTTCGTCAGGTCGCGGCCCTCGAAGATGATGCCGTCGCCGAATATCTCGCCCGGCGGCTCGGGGACGAGGCGAAGCACCGAAAGCGCCGTCACCGTCTTGCCACACCCGGACTCGCCCACGACGCCGAGCGTCTCGCCCGCTTTGAGGCTGTAGCTCACGCCGTCCACGGCGCGCACCGTACCCTCAGGCGTATGGAAGTAGGTGTGCAGGTCTCTCAGTTCGAGAATCGTGTCGGTGCCGACGGCTGCGCCATTGGCCATGGATAACCTCCGGATTGCGGGCTAAGCCTCAAAAGCGGATGAAAAGATAAGCGATTATAAGGACAGGGAATTTGAATTGTCCAGTCGAAAGCGCAGATTTCCAAAAACCATCAGACGGAAAGCGCCTCCCGTCCATGCGGACAGCCTTTCAGGATCGTGCAATCCGCGCACAGGGGCTTTCGCGCCGAACAGCAGTTTCGCCCGTGGTGAATCAGCAAAAGCGTGACGCGCCCCCACCATTTCTTCGGAACGGCGTCCAGAAGCTGAAACTCGGCCTTCACCGGGTCGCGCGTCGATATCCAGCCCAGCCGGTTCGCGGTGCGCAGAACGTGCGTATCCACGGCGATGGCGGGTTGGCCAAAGACCTCGTTCAAGACGACGTTGGCCGTCTTGCGCCCCACGCCGGGCAGCGTCACCAGATGCTCCATCCCGGCGGGCACCTCGCCGCCATATTCCTCCACCAGGCGGCGGCAGCACGCGCGGATGGACTTCGCCTTCTGGCGGTAGAAGCCACAGGAGTGGATCAACTCTTCCAGCTCTGCGGGCGCAGCCTCCGCAAACGAGGCGGCGTCGGGGTAGCGTTCGAAAAGAGCCGGGGTGACCATGTTCACCCGCTCGTCTGTGCACTGGGCGGAGAGCATCGTCGCGATCAATAATTCGAGCGGATTCCGGTAGTCGAGCGCGCAGCGCGCGTCGGGGTAGGTCTGCTCCAGGATGCGTAGAAGGCGCGCGGGCGTGTATGCGGGCATCGGGCTTCCTTTTCAAGGGCGGAGATTCGGACTAGAATAGCGAATCGAACTCATATCGCCTACCGCATCGAGACAGACAAAGGAGACTGGACTGATGGCCGAACCCCAGGTGGCCCAGAAAGCGCCCTATATCTATAAACCGGAAAAGGACGAGAAAGTCGCCTGGTGTGCGTGCGGCATGAGCAAATCGCAGCCATTCTGCGACGGCTCGCACAGGGGATCGGAGTTCCGCCCCATCGTGCTCGACGTGCAGGCGGGCAAGACCTGCGCCTTTTGCGGCTGCAAGCAGACGGGCAACGCGCCCATGTGCGACGGCACGCACTCCATGCTATAGGGGCGAGGCTCAAAAGCAGTCGGTGAACATGCGCGTGTAGCTCAGAGGATAGAGCGCCTGCCTCCGGAGCAGGAAGTCGCAGGTTCGACTCCTGCCACGCGCACCAGAAAAATCGAGACCATTCGAATGCCGGGGACTAATGTCTCCGG
>WTGD01000411.1 GCA_011523725.1 Nitrospinota bacterium | reverse complement strand
AACCGCGGGAGCCGGCCGGCTCCCGGGCGCGGCGCGGGGGGCGCATTTCCCCGCATTTGCGGTAACGGGAAACGAGGCGTCCGGGAGTAACCTGGGGAGTTGGCTTGCTTTGCGGCGGCCCCTCTCCGGGGCGTCCGGCCACCGTCGTCATTCCGGCCTTGAGCCGGAATCCATTTTCATCCGCCGATGGAATCGACCACGCGCCGTGATTCCCTCCGCGCATTTGCCCGCATCTGCCGTCGCGGGTCTTTCGCGCAGGTGGCGTATGCTGGAGAGGCCGCCCGTCGGCCCTCGGTTTCCGGGCGGGGGAGCGATTCCCGGGCGGCGGAAGGGGCGCTGCTCGCGGGAATCGGACCGCCGATCGGGCGAGGCGCGCAAGGCGCAAAATGCAAATAATAATTTCCGAAAAATTCGATAAAATTCGATAAATTCACGGGGTTTTTCGATAAATTTCCGTAAATTTTCGAGGGGAAATGCGGGGAATTGCGGGGCCGGGATGCGCGCGCGAGAGCCGGTTCCGGTGACGGGATTCCGCCGCCGCCACATCCAGGCGCGGGGGAATTCTGCCACGGCCCGCCAAGCCCGTGCTAACGGCAAATGCGGGCAAATGCGCGCCGGCAACGGAGCGCGCCTCCGCCCTAACCGCCGCTCAGTATCGCCGGCAGGCGCGACTTCCGGGCGCAGGGCTCGGAGGGTTCCGTCCCCTCCACGAAGGCTTCCAGTATCGGTTCCCCCTCGCACCAGTCCGAGGGCAAATGGCCGGATCGCGAATCCACCTGCACCAGGGTGATGCCCGGCGGCGGCTCGGGAATCCGCGCTTCCGACTCCCTGCCTTCGAGCCAGCCCTTCATCGCTTCGACCCAGATGGGCAGGGCCGCGCTGCCGCCCGAAGCCCGGTAGCCCATGTGCTTGTTGTCGTCGCGGCCCACCCAGACGCCCAGCACGAGGTCTTCGGAGAAGCCGATGAACCAGGCGTCGCGGTACTCGTTCGTGGTGCCTGTTTTTCCGGCCAGAAACGCGCCGATATCCCTGGCTTTTTTCCCGGTTCCGTGCGTGACGACGCCGCGCAGCAGCATCGTCATCTGGTACGCCGTCTCGGGCGCGATGGCGAGGTGCGTCGTGGGGATGTTCTCCTCCAGCACCCGGTTCCTGCCGTCGGTGACCTTCGTGATTTCATAGGGCCGCGCGTACACGCCCCGCGCCGCGAACGGGATGTATGAAGCCGTGAACTGGTACGGCGTCACCTCGATGGAGCCGAGCGCGAGCGATAGATACGGGTTCATTTTCGAGCGGATGCCGAGCCGGTGCGCGAACGTGATCGCCTTTTGCGGGCCCATCTGGTCGAGCAGCTTGATGGTCGCCAGGTTGAGGGAGGATTCGATGGCTCTTCTCATGGTGACGGGGCCGTAGAACTTGTTGGTGTAGTTTCTGGGTTTCCAGGCCTTCGGCGTCCCCGGCATCCGGCGGACGAACGGGGTGTCCATGAGGATGTGGGCGGGCGTGTAGCCCTGGGACAGCGCCGTCCCCATGATGATGGGCTTGAAAGACGAACCCGGCTGGCGCCGCGCCTGCGTGGCGCGGTTGAACGGGAAGCGGCGGAAGTTGGTTCCACCCGTCAGGGCGCGGAGCGCTCCGGTCCCGGCGTCGAATGCGATGACGGCGCCCTGCACGGTCTCCTGCCACTCCAGGAAGAGTTTTTTCACGGCGCGATCCACCTTGATCACGCGCCCCAGAAGCAGATCGCCCTCTCTCAGCCTTTTGGCGTCGATGTGTCCGGGAACGGGCATCTCCGCCTCGTAGTCCCCGATGATCCCGCTCACCATCTTTCCGGTGATGTCCAGAATGTGGAACTGGAATCCATCTCCAAGGCGCGGCGGCCTCTTGATTTCCGCCCCGGGCTCTTTGAAGCCGCGCCTTTGGTTGATTTTCCCGATTCCGTTGGTGAGCGCTTGATGAGCGATTTTCTGCAAGCCGATATCGACCGTCGTGTGAATTTGCAGACCGCTCTTGTAAAGGGATTGCCCGAACCTGCGACTGAGGCCGATGCGGGTTTTTTCGATGAAGTAGGCGGCTTCAGGCGCGATATTGGCCACCCGGGGAGCCAGTTGGAACGGTTCTTCGCGGGCGGTTTTCGCCTGCTCATCGGTGATGAAGCCCGAAACCCGCATTCTGTTGATCACCAGGCTGCGGCGCAGGAGCGCTCTTTCGGGGTTGGTTTTGGGATTGAATCGCGTAGGCGCTTTGGGCAGCCCCGCAATCATGGCGGATTCGGCCAGGGTGAGTTGGGCGACCGTTTTCCCGAAATAGATCTGGGCCGCCGCCTGTACCCCGTACGCCCCGCTGCCGAGATAGATTTGATTCATGTAGAATTCGAGTATTTCATCTTTCGTGAAGCGCCGCTCGATTTCGAGGGCCAGGAGGGCTTCCCGGATTTTCCGCTTGAGTTTTCTCTCGGGCGTCAGGAAGAGTACTTTCGCCAATTGCTGGGTGATGGTGCTGCCGCCCTGGACGAATTGGCCCGCGCTCAGGTTTTTGATGAACGCCCGGACAATATCGGGATAGCTGACGCCCGGGTGGTCATAGAAGCGGCTGTCTTCTATGGCCAGAAACGCTTGCTGCAGCGTTGCGGGGATATGTTTCAGGGGGTTGGGTTTTATTCTTTCCTGGTACATTTCCGCGAGAGGCTGGCCGCCGCGGGGGTAATTGCGCGTGGTAGTGTTGGGCTTGTAATTCTGGAGACGTTCGAGTGCGGGAAAATGGTATAATTAGGTAAAGCTCGCGCCGATCCCCAGTCCACATGAAATGG
>WTGD01000019.1 GCA_011523725.1 Nitrospinota bacterium | reverse complement strand
GTATAGCCACGCCCAGCTCTGCCCCCGCCTCCATGGCGAGACGCAAATCCTTCCGATGCAGGCGAATCCGGAAGCCCGGCGGGTATTCGCCCTTCACCAGGTTCGGCCCGCGCAACTCCAGCACGCGGGATTGCGCGAGGCCGCCGGACAGCGCTGCGATCATCTTCTCGGGGTTCACGCCCGCTTTCGAGCCCAGCACCAGCGCCTCGCTCATCGCGGCGATGTGGAGGCCCACCATGATCTGATTCGCGATCTTCACGTACCCGCCGTCGCCCACGTTCTCGCCCACGTGGACGATGGTCTTCCCCATGGCTTCGAAGACGGGCAAAGCGTCTTCAAAATCCGCCGCCGCACCACCCACCATGATGGAGAGCGTGCCCTCCCTGGCGCCGACGTCGCCTCCGCTCACGGGCGCATCGAGCATGCGCACGCCCTTCTCCCCCAAAGCCCCCGCCACCTTCTTGGAGACGCCGGGAGCGATGGTGCTCATGTCGATGTAGAGAGAGCCTTCACATGCTCCTTCGATGACGCCCCCCTCGCCCAGGGCGACCAGCTCGACGTCCGGGGAATCGGGGAGGCAGGTGATGATGACCTCGGCTTTGGAAGCCGCTTCCGATGCGGACCCGCAAACGACGGCGCCCGCCTCACCCAATTCTTCCAGAGGTGGCCTGCTGCGGTTGTGGACGGCCACCGAATGGCCGGCTTTCAGCAGGTTCAACACCATGGGCTTGCCCATGATGCCGGTTCCGATAAATGCGACGGAGCGACTCATCGTCTAAGCCTCCCTAGTGGTGGTTGATGGATGAAGCAAGATGCGCGTCGGAGCCTCCGGCGCAATCGCGAAAGCTGCGCGGACTCCCGCGCTGTTCGCATCCTGGCGGATTACCCGCCGAGGCGGGACTCCAGCCACCTCGCCGTGCGCAGCAGCCTGGCGTCGTCTCCCTTGGGCCCCACGAGTTGAACACCTATCGGCATCCCGTCCGCCCCCTCCAGCAGGGGAAGCGTAACGGCCGGCGTCCCGCACAGGGTCCAGATGGTGCAGAATACCGGATTCCCCGTCGCGCCCAGCCCGAGGGGCGCCTGCCCCGGCGCAGGCGGTGTGAGGATGGCGTCGAACCGCTCGAACGTCTCTCCCAGCAATCCGTTCAGCACGGGCACCTTCTCCACCGCCCGGGTGTAATCCACCGCAAGATAGGTTTTGCCGCGCTCCATCATCTTGCGCAGAAGATCGCTCAGTTGGTCTTTCCCGCGCTCGTATTCCGTCTCGAAGTTCCGCGCGAGGTTCGATTCCAGGATGACCTGGTGCCACTCGATCGCGCTGTGGAAGGGCTCGGGGAGTTCGACCTCCTCCACGACCTCCCCGCCCAGCCGCTCGGCCAATTCCTCGAAGGCCGCCTGCGCGTCCTCTTCGGCCTGCTTCCAGACGGGCGTTTTCACGAACGCGAAGCGCGGTGCGACCGGAGGCTCCGAGGCGGCGACATCCAGCAGTCTCGGGGCCGCGTGCGGCCGCATGTCCGGGTCGCGCGTGTCGAATACCATCACCTGATCCCCCAGGAAGGCGAGGTCCTCGACCGAGCGCGCGAAAAGGCCCACGTGGTCGATCGGCCTCGACTGCGGCAGCATGCCGTAGCGCGAAATCGAGCCGTGCGTGGGCTTGAAGCCGCAGACCCCGCAGAACGAGGCGGGCCGGATGGTCGACCCGTTCGTCTGGCTCCCCACCGCCGCGGGTACCATATTGGAAGCAACGGAGGCGGCGGAACCGCTCGACGACCCGCCGGGCGTTCGGTTCGGATCGTGGGGGTTCTTCGTCTTGCCGGGGTGATAGACGGCGAACTCCGTCGTCACGGTCTTGCCCATGATGACGGCGCCCGCGCTCTTGAGCAGGGATACGACGGCGGCGTCCTCGGTGGGCCTGCGGCCCGCGTGAAGGGGCGAGCCGTTCTCGGTCGGCAGGTCGGCCGTATCGATGACGTCCTTGATCCCGACGGGAACCCCGTGCAGTGGCCCCAGGGCCTTCCCTTCCCGTTTGGCGAGGTCGGCCTCTCTGGCCTGCCTGAGGGCGAATTCCTCATCCAGATGCTTCCAGGCGCCGATTTGCTCCTCGCGCTCCGCGATGCGGGTCAGACACGCTTCGACGAGTTCCTCCGAGGTCAATTCGCCTTCGCGTATCGCTTGCGCTGCGCGAAGAGCGCTCAGTTGGGCCGGATTGTTCTCTTCCATCAGATTACTCCTTCAATCAGTGCGCTTCGCTGTCAGGCATATTCCTGCAATATGTCGCTCATCAGGGACGCTCCGCCGCGCCCGTCAACATGGCCACCGCGGCGAAATCCAGACCCCCCAGGCCATCGCGCGAGGCCATGCGGTAGACCTGGTTCGCGGCCGCGCCGGTGGGGCACGGAATCCCGAGCGACATCAGGGCGGAAACGGCCAGGGACATGTCCTTGAGCATCAAATCCACCGTGAAGCCGGCCTCGAAATCCTTGCTCGAAGGTGCGCCCTCGATGAGGCCGGCGCACGGCGGGTCTTTCTCCATCACCCAGCTCCCGCCGCTGCTCGTGCGTATCACCTCGTGGAGAATTTTGGTGTCCACGCCCGACGCCTTGCCCATGGCGAACGCTTCCGCCGCCGCCACCATGGTGACGCCCGCGATGAGATTGTTGCAGAGTTTCGCGACCTGCCCCGCGCCGTATCCCCCGACGTGGATGATGTTCTTCCCCAGCAACGCCAGCACGGGCTGCACCGTCTCGAACGCCTCCTTCGGGCCGCCCACCATGATGGTGAGGCTCGCCGCATCCGCGCCCATAACAC
>WTGD01000069.1 GCA_011523725.1 Nitrospinota bacterium | reverse complement strand
CCGTAGCCGAACAGACTCATTGCCTGCCCGGGGTCGCGACCTGTCCTTATTGATTCCTTGTCGATCGAAACGAAAAACGGGGGGACACATGGGTCCTCCCCTACGCAAAACGCGATGGTATTACAAGGGCGGTTCGCGAACCCGGACAGGCCCCTGCGCCTGTCCGGCTACGAAACCATGACCACCCTACCCCCTGATCTCACGCCGCGCCTGCACGAACACGACCGTCAAGACGATGATCGCCTGGAAGACGAACACCGCCGCTCCCGGCAGGCCGATGCTGCGCTGGAGCGAGTCCGAACCCGACACGAGAACGGCGAACACGGCGGCGGCGATGGTGACGCCCAAGGGGTTGTTGCGGCCGATGACGGCGATCAAGATGGCCATCGCGCCGTAGTTGGGCGCGCCCTCCGCCCCGCTGATGCCGAGCAGCAGGCTCTGGTGGAACCCCGAGACTTCGATGGCCCCCGCGAGGCCCGAGAGCGCGCCGCAGGTCGGCATGATGATGAGCGTGACGCGCGCGACGTTGATGCCGCCGAAGCGCGCGGCGCGGGGGTTGTCCCCCACCGCGCGTATCTCGTAGCCCGCGATGGTGCGCGTCATGAAGAAGTACATGCCGACGGCGGCGGCGAGCGCGATGATGAAGCCCGCGTGCGCGCCGGCTCTCGGCATCACCTGGGGGAGCACCGAGGCGTCGGGAATCGGGAGCGAGATGGCCTCTCCCGCGAGCGGGTCGTTCCAGGGGCCGTTGGCGAGGTAGTCCACCAGGTAGAGGGCGACGAAGTTCAGCATCACCGTCACGAAAATCTCGCTGACCTGGAAGCGCACGCGCAGGATGCCCGGAATGAAGCCCCAGAACCACCCGCCCAGTATGCCGCCCAGCAGCCCCAGCGGGACGAAGACCGGCCAGGGGAGGTTCAGGCCTTCCAGGGCGAAGGCCGTGCCCGTCATGCCGATGGCGCCCGCGTATATCTGCCCGTCCACGCCGATGTTGAAGTGCCCGCCCCGCATCCCGAAGGCCACCGCGAGCGAGGCGAGCAGGAGCGGGCAGAACTTGTTGAGCGTCTGCGCGAACCCGCCCCACGTGCCGAGCGAGGAGCGCAGAACGGTGCCGAGCGCCACGAGCACGTCGCCGCCGAAGGCGACGATGAAGACGGCCCCGCAGGCGAGCGCCAGCGCCCCCGCCGCCGCGTAGGTGACCGCGAAGTCGAGCGCCATTTTTTTCTTCTCGCTCAGGCTTGCCGAAGACGCCATGTCAGGAAACCTCTTCTTCTTTCTGGCCCGCCATCAGGGCGCCTATCTGGTAGATGTCGTATTCGGGGCCGTCGAAGGCGCCGAGAATCTCCCCCGCGTAGATGACGACGATGCGGTCGCTCATGAGGCAGAGTTCGTCCAGGTCTTCTGATATCAGCAGGACGCCCGCGCCGCCCGCGCGAAGCTCCCGCAGGCGGCCGTGCACGAACGAGGCGGCCATGACGTCGAGCCCGCGCGTGGGGTTGTTGGCGATCATCACCTTCCCGCCCGTCTTGTGGGCGAGCATGACCGAGCGCGCCACGATGGTCTTCTGGATGTTCCCGCCCGAGAGGTGCGCGGCGGGCACGTGCTCGTTCCGCGCCAGGATGTTGAATTCCGCAATCGCGTTCCTGCCGAGCTCGAATGCCGCCTCGCGCTCGAACACGCCGCGCCGCTTGAAGATGTGCGGGTGGAGCCCCAGCACGAAATTCTCGGCCAGGCTCAGGCCCGGCAGAATCCCCTCCTCTATCCTGTCCTGCGGCAGGAGGCTCATCCCCCGCGCGATACGCCCGGCCACCGAGAGGGCGGAGACATCCTCGCCGTCGATATGGACCTCGCCCGCTTCCGTTTCGATGAGCCCGGCCAGGGCTTCCGCCAGTTCCTTCTGGCCGTTCCCCGAGATGCCCGCCATGCCGACGATGAGCCCCCGGGGGACGTCGAAGGCGACGCCGGTGAGCGGCACCCCCCACTTCGCCGAGGTGCGCACGCCCCGGACGGAAAGGGCGGGACTCCCCTCCCTGGCCGCCGAGGGTCCGGTGGGCCGCTCGCCCTCTGGCGGCATGCCGCGCTCGCCCATCATCATCTGGACGAGCCTCTCGCGGGTGGCCTCCTCGCGGAGGATGGTGTCGACTTTAAGCCCGCCGCGAAACACGGTGATGCGGTCGCAGTTGTCCAGGACCTCCTGGATCTTGTGCGTGATGAAGACGACGGTCAGCCCCCCCCTGGCGAAGGACTTGAGGATGGTGAACAAGCCGTCCACCTCGTGGGGGGTCAGCATGGTCGTCGGCTCGTCCAGGATCAGGATGTCCGCGCCGTGGTAGAGCGCTTTCAGTATTTCGACCTTCTGCTGGATGCCTGCGGGAAGGGTCTTCACCTGCTCGTCCAGCGGGATGGAGAGGCCGTAATTCGCCGCAAGCTCCTCCACGGAACTTCGCCGGGCCTCGACGTCGAGCTTCCAGCGCGAGCCCTCGCGCCCGAGCAGGATGTTCTCGAGCGCGGTGAAGTTGCCGATCAACTCCACGTGCTGGTGCACCATCCCGACGCCGACCGCGATCGCATCCTGCGGGGAGTGGATATCCACCTCGCGCCCCTCGACCGCGATTTGGCCCTCATCCATGCGGTAGAGGCCGCTCAGGATGTTCATGAGCGTGGTCTTGCCCGCGCCGTTCTCCCCCAGGAGGGCGTGGATCTCCCCCTTGGCGGCCTCGAAGTCGACTGCGTCGAGGGCGCGGACCTGGCCGAAGGACTTGCTGACGCCGTGCATCTCGACGCAAGCGGCCATCGTTTCCGTCATAACGC
>WTGD01000040.1 GCA_011523725.1 Nitrospinota bacterium | reverse complement strand
ACAAACCGCTCGGCCTCTTCGACTCCCCCTCAAGGGGGGAGTGAAATTCAAAAGCATGCTCACAATCCAAAATCACTTCCCGGAACTTTTTTCAACAACACCGGTGAGGGAGCGCTTGCGCGCCTGCTCAGGATGAGGCGCCGATACGGCGTTTTCGCGAGGATTGGGCCGGAGGGAATGAAACCGCCGCGAATCGTGATATAATGGCGTTTCCGTTTTCACTACCTCCTCGGAATGGAGCGCCGTATGGCGGATGAATTGTCCGGGTTCAGGAAGAGAATCGACGCGTGCGATGCGCAAATCATCCGCCTCATCAACGATCGGCTCAAAATCTGCCTCGAGGTCGGCGAGTACAAGAGCGCGCGGGGCATCGCCGTCAAGGACGAAACGCGCGAGAGCGAGGTGCTCGCCAAGATATTGGACGGAAACGAGGGTCCGTGCCCGCCCGAGGTTCTGAGGCGGATTTACCGCATCCTCATCGACACCGCCGTCCGCCTCGAGGAGGAGTGATTTCCAGGGGGTGGAGGGGATTATTGAAAAAGCCCTAATTTCGTGATTCGGCGTATGGAGCCGATCAAGGAGAGAGGAAATTCACTCCCCCCTTGAGGGTTGGGCTTCCCGAGGGGAAAGCCCAACGAAGAGGCCGAGCGGTTTGTGCGAAGGCCGATTCGGTGGGGGGAGCTTTTTCTGTGGCATGTCCCCCCACCAACTCGCCTGCGGGCTTCGCCCTTGCCTCGTTGACTCCCCCTCAAGGGGGGAGTGAAGTTCAATACGCTCCTTTTGTGGGCCTTTTCAACAACCCCTAGAGGAGCGGAACGCCCGCTCCATGTCGCCTGGATGAAGACCAAACCCCGCCGGGGCGCATTTTTCCGCGAAGCCTGATACAATGCCACCGGGACTTGCGACACCCGCCCGCCACGAGAGATCATCGCCCCGGGAGAATCCCCGCATGGAAATCTGGCATGTCGCGTTAGGCGCCGCCGTTCTCGTCTTGTGCTGCTGGTTCGCCATGAGAACGCGGATTTCGAGCCTGTCCCAGATGCTGCGCAACGCCGAGATGGAAAAGGCGGACGCACAGGCGGCCCACGCCGCCGAGCTGGAAAAGAACATGGGCTTGCGGTCGGACGTGGCGCGCCTCGAGTCCGACCTGACGCACGAGCGAAAATCGGGGGAGGAGAAGCTCGACCTGCTTCGCCGCGCGACGGAGGAGATGCGCGAGAGTTTCGGCGCGCTGAGCGCCGACGCGCTCAAGAGCAACAACGCCTCGTTCCTCGACCTGGCCAAGTCGACGCTCGAGAAATTCCAGAGCGAGGCCAAGGGCGACCTCGAAGCGCGCCAGAAGGCGGTGGAGACCCTCGTCGCTCCCATCCGGGAGTCGCTCGACAAGGTGGGGGGCCAGGTGGAGGACCTCGAACGGGCCAGGCGGGAGGCGTACGGCTCGCTCACCGAGCAGGTCAAGTCCCTCGCGAGCAGCCAGAAGGAGCTTCAGTCGGAGACGGGGAATCTCGTAAAAGCCCTTCGCGCGCCCAACGTGCGCGGCCGCTGGGGGGAGATGCAGCTCCGGCGCGTGGTGGAGATGGCCGGCATGGTGGCGCACTGCGACTTCGTGGAGCAGCAGACGATCGAGGGCGAGGAGGCGCGCCTGCGCCCCGACCTCATCGTGAAGCTGCCCGGCGGGAAGAACGTGGTGGTCGACGCCAAGGCGCCGCTCGAAGCCTACCTGAACTCGCTCGAAGCGGAGGACGAAGAAGCGCGCCGCGCCTTTTTGGGCGATCACGCACGCCAGGTTCGCGGCCACATGAACCGCCTGAGCTCGAAGGCGTACTGGGACCAGTGCGAGTCCACGCCCGATTTTGTGGCGATGTTCCTGCCCGGAGAGAGTTTCTTGAGCGCGGCGCTGGAGCAGGAGCCCGGACTGATGGAAGAGGGCTTGAAGCGTAAGGTGATGCTGGTGGCGCCCACGACGCTCATCGCCTTTCTGCGCGCGGTGGCCTACGGCTGGCGGCAGGAGAAGATGGCCGAGAGCGCCTTGGCGATTAGCG
Source organism: Nitrospinota bacterium (assembly GCA_011523725.1). GTDB lineage: Bacteria > UBA8248 > UBA8248 > UBA8248 > UBA8248 > Bin107. Next base: position 773 of record WTGD01000040.1, on the reverse strand, counting down.
CGCTCGGGGGGGAGCTTTACGGGCGCATCAAGACGCTCACGAAGCACTTCGAGGCCATGGGGCGGGGTCTCGACCGCGCCGTTGACGCCTACAACAAGGCGGTGGGCTCGTATGAGACGCGCGTGCTGGTCTCGGCGAGGAAGTTCCGGGAGCTGGGCGCCGTCGCGGGAGGGTCGGAAAGCGAGGGCGAACTCGATCAGATATCGCCCCTGGAGAGAACCCCGCGCGCGCTTCAGGCGCGTGAGGCGGACGAGGAAGAAAACCTCGAACAGATTTCCTCCGTAGAGGAAACGCTGGAAGCGCTCGAAGGGGGCGATGCGAGTGAGCGGGAAGAGAGCGAGCGCACGCCCGCAGCAGCGGAAATCCCGCGCGCGGACGATGCGGACGAGGCGAGCGAGCCGCTCGAACCCTATGGGGACGAGAGCGACCCGAACTTTCTCAAGATCAGCCCCTGATTCGCTTCACGAAGTCACCTAGAGACGCCTCAGGTAGGGATGCTTTCGCCGCATGCCGTCCTGGAACCAGCGCGGGTAGTCCGGCCAGCGGGCCTCGATGTGGTCGAGGTCCTCGGCGTCGGGGTCCAGGTCGTTGAGCAGGAGCGTGGGCGGGAGTCTCAACGGCAGCGTGACGACCTCGCCCCGGAGCGCCAGGATTTTCCGGGCCTCGACGAGGCGGACCCGGGCGTCTTCCTCCTCTTCCACCGCGTGAAAGCCCTTGACCACCTGGTGGAGATAGGCGCTGAAAGCTTCGAGGTTTTTCGGGAACTCCTCGAG
>WTGD01000441.1 GCA_011523725.1 Nitrospinota bacterium | reverse complement strand
GGCGATGGAGAGCGTCCGGGAGCCGTTCAATGTGAATTCTCTGGCCCTCGTAGCCGCTCAGGCCGCCCTGGGAGATACCGATCACGTCGAGCGGTCGGTCGCCGTGAACGCCGAGGGCCGGGAGTATTTCGTGTACGAGTTGTCGGTCATGGGCCTTCCCTTCGTGCCCACGCAGGGGAATTTCATGATGGTCGAGGTGGGCGAAGCGATGGAGGTATACGAAGCGCTGTTACGGGAGGGCGTCATCGTCCGGCCCGTGGCGGGGTATGGTTTCCCGCGCCACCTGCGGATTTCCATCGGCACGCCGCAGGAGAACGAGGCGGTGATTAAGGCATTGTATAAAGTTTTGGATATATAGATAAAACAAATATATATGATTATAACCTCATGTGATATATAGATAAAATGAAGAGGATATGGCGGTGCTTTTCGAGCAGATGACCATCATCGGCGTGGGACTCATCGGCGGCTCGCTCGCCCGCGCCGCCCGGGAGCGGGGTCTCGTTTCGAGATTCGTCGGCGCAGGCCGGAGTCTGGGCAACCTGGAGCGCGCGCTGGAACTGGGCGTCGTGGACCGCTTCGAGACGAGCCACCTGGAAGCGGTGCGCGATTCGGACCTCGTGGTGGTGTGCACCCCCGTGCGTGCGGCGGCGCGGGTGACGGAGGCGATTCTGCCCGAAATGGCTCCCGGCGCCCTGCTCACCGATGTGGGCAGCGTGAAGGCGCCCTACGTGCGTGCGGTCGAAGCGATGGATTTGCGAGAGGTGAAATTCCTGGCGAGCCATCCCGTCGCCGGAGGCGAGAAAACCGGGGTGGAGGCGAGTTTTTCCACTCTCTTCGATGCGCACCAGACCATCCTGACACCGACGGAGCGTACGCACCCCGAATCCATCGAGCGTTTGCGCGCGCTTTGGGAGGGAGTGGGCGCGAACGTCGAGATTCTCGACCCCGAGACGCATGATCGCGTGATGGCCGACATCAGCCATCTTCCGCATCTGGTGGCTTACGCCATGATGAACACCGCCCTCGGGGGGGAGGCGCTCCGGCATGCGGCGAGCGGGTTTCGCGATTTTTCGCGAATCGCGTCCTCAGGTGCCGAAATGTGGCGCGAGATCTGCGAGGACAACCAGGAGGCGCTGATCAGCTCGCTCGACAGGTTCGAGCGGGAACTGGCGGAACTTCGCCGTTTGCTGAAAGAAGCGGATTCCGAGGGGCTCGAACGCGCGTTTCAAAGGGCCAAGGATGGCCGGGATGAATGGGCGCGGAAAAAGGGATGGGCTTGAGACAGGGATCGCGCCGAAAATCGGCCGGCATCGTCATTCCCGTCGACGGCCCCGCCGGTTCGGGCAAGAGCACGGCGGCCAAGGGGATCGCGGAGAGGTTGGGTTTCGACTATCTCGAGAGCGGCGCGCTCTACCGGGCGGTGGGTTACCGGGTTTTGAAGAAGAATCGGGAGGGTGATTTCGAGAGCCTGGCGGTCGATGCCGCGCGTGATTTGCGCTTCGAGTGCCGCAAGGAGGGGAGCGAGTGGAGGAATGTCCTGGATGGAGAGGACGTTACGGGTGCGCTCCGGGACGAAGCGATAAGCGACATGGCGTCTCGCGTGTCGGCGATATCAGGAGTGAGAGCGGCGCTGCTCGATTTCCAGAGGAATTTCGGGCGTGAGCGCGGGGCCGTCATCGACGGACGCGACATCGGCACGGTCGTCTTCCCCGAGGCCAGGCTCAAATTTTTCCTCGACGCGGACATCGAGGTAAGAATCCAGCGGCGCTTCGCCGAACTCGAGGCGAGGGGAGTCTCCTTTCACCCTGATCGTCTGCGCGAAGACTTGAAGCGCAGGGACGAGAGAGACCGCCACAGGGCCAGCGCGCCGTTGCGCAAGGCCGAAGACGCCGTGGAGATCGATACGAGCGGTATGGGCGTTGACCGGGTGATCGAGGTCATGGTAGAGAACATCCGCTCGGTTTACGGGGAAGTTATTGAGGATGCTTGAGTTATTGGTTGATTCTCTCCTTTCTCGTGTGTAATATAATTTTTTCCGCCAATTTCATGCCGATGACCGCGATAGCGATGGGCGCTTGAGCGGTGGCGGCAATTTCTTTTTCCCAGAACGAGGTAACGCTGACAGATGAATGAAACTTCCTCTAACGATACCGAGACGTCGCCCGACTTCTCGGCGAAGGTGGCAGAATTACTCCCGGACGAGGTGGATCCCGACACCCTTTCTCCAGAACAGATGGACGACCTCTACGCCTCCACGATGCAGGTGAAGGACGGCGAAATCATCGAAGGGACGGTTGTGGGGCTCGAAGGCGACTATGTGCTCGTGGATGTCGGTTATAAATCAGAGGGCCTGGTGCCCCGCTTCGAGTTCCCGAGCCGCGGGCGGGATCTCAACCCCGGCGACAGGGTGGAGGTTTTCGTCGAAGAGCGTGAGGACGATGATGGCCTCATCGTGCTCTCGAAAGAGAAAGCCAACCGTATCAAGATATGGGACGAGATCAGCAAAGCCCATGACAACGACGAGATTATCCAGGGCGAGGTGGTCGCCCGCATCAAAGGCGGACTGACCGTCGACATTGGACTCAAAGCCTTTTTGCCGGGCTCCCAAGTCGATTTGAGGCCGGTGAGGAACCTCGATCAGTTTATCGGCAAAACCTTCGACATGAAGATCATCAAGCTCAACAGAAAGCGCGGGAACATCGTTCTCTCCCGGCGCGTGCTGTTAGAAGATGAAAGAGCGGAACTCAAGCGCGAGACGCTCGCGAACCTCACGGAAGGCATGGAGAAGGTCGGCGTCGTCAAGAACATCACCGAC
>WTGD01000343.1 GCA_011523725.1 Nitrospinota bacterium | reverse complement strand
AGCTGACCGAGGAAGAGATTAACGACATCGTCGCTTACATCCGCACCTGGGAAAAACGCGATTCGGGACCCGTAGACCCATGGAGGGACAAGTGATGCCGAAGTTCAACCGCCGCAAGTTTCTCAAGACTTCCACCGCGCTGGCCACCGGAATCGCCATGGGCGGAGCCCTGACCCGCGACAAGGAGTTGTTCCAGCTCGTCACGGATGCCGAAGGCGCCCAGGACACGCGGAAGCTGGTGCCCACGCAATGCCCCTACTGCGGGGTGGGGTGCCACACCTACTACGTCGTCGAGAACGAGAAGATCGTGGCGTGCATCCCGGACAAGGACTCCCCCGTCAACCTGGGCCTGCAGTGCATCAAGGGCCTCACGGCCGCGGAGTCCCTCTACGTCGATAGGCTGGAGGAGGTGCTGATCCGCAAGGACATGTCCAACCCGCTGACCGGGCACGTCTCGAAGACGAAAGGGCGCTTCGATAAGGACGTCTTCCGGGTCGGCACGTGGGAAGAGGGCATGGACATCGTCTCCAACATGGTCGTCGGGGTCGTGAAGAAGCACGGGGGAAACTCCGTGGGGATCTACCAGTCCGGCCAGCTGACCATGGAGGAGCAGTGGCTGGACAACATCTTCTACAAGGGCGTCCTCCAGTCGAACTCCATCGAGGCCAACGCCCGGATGTGCATGACCTCGGCCGTGACGGGCTACATCCACAGCCTGGGAAGCGACCACCCGCCGGGGAACTATTCCGACATCGAGGACGCCGACTTCATCAACCACTGGGGCCACAACGCGCGCGGCTCGCACCCCGTGCTGTTCTGGCGCGTGGCCGCCACCAAGGAAAAACGCAACATCCCGACCATGGTGGTCGACCCGCGCTATACCGGGACCATGGACGGCTACGCGCAGATCAACCCCACCAACAGCCTCTCGATCACCATCCGCCCCAACGGCGACCTCTCGCTCCAGAACGCCATCGCCCACGTCCTGATGAAGGAGTTCCCCCGGGCGGTGGACGAGGCCTTCATCCGCCAGCACACGGACGGCTTCGACGGTTACCGCGAAGGCATCATGGCCCGCTACAGCCCGGAGCAGGTCATCGACCGCACGGGCATCGCCCCCTCCGTGGTCAGGCGCATCGCCTCGATCTGGGCGGACGCGACTCTCAAGGGCAAACGCCGCAAGCGAGGCGGCGTCCTCTCCTTCTGGGGGATCGGCTACAACCAGTCGCTCCACGGGCAGCACCGCACCATCAACATCATCAACCTCCACCTGCTGACCGGGAACATCGGCCGTCCGGGCGCGGGGCCCTTCTCCATGACGGGGCAGCCCAACGCCATGAGCGAGCGCCTGATGGGCGGCCTGACCGGGCGGCTCCCCTTCAACGAGGGCATCAAGAACGCCGCGCACCGCAAGAAGATCAACGAGGCGTGGGGCCTGCCGCCCGGACGGCTCGACGTCACCGCCAAAGCCCCGAACAAGGGCATGACCATCGGCATGTTCGAGCGTGCGCTCAAGGGCGATATCAAGATAATGCAGTTCGCCTACGCCACCCACGTGGACCTGCCAGAGGTGGAAACCCTCGTACGGCCCGCCATCACCAAGACGTTCACCTACATGGTGGAGGCCTACCGGCACGCCCCGAACCTGCTCTACGGCGACGTCATCTTCCCCGCCGCCACCCACGGGGAGAAATGGGGGGTGTACCAGAACAGCGAGCGGAAGATGTACGTCACGGACAAGGCCATGGAGCCGCCCAAAAACTGCCGGCCGGATCTCGACGTCATCATCGACGAGGGCAAGTCCATCGCGGCGAAGCTCGGCCTGGACGCGGAGAAGATATTCCCCTACGAGCGGAAGGCGGACGGCTTCTACGACCCCGAGGAGGTCTACCGGGACATCATAGCGGCGAGCAAGGGATCGGATGCGGACCTGACGGGGATGCTGGAGGTGGAGAAGCGCGACAAGCTCTCTCCCTACGCGCAGCTCAGAAAGCGCAAGGGGGTCTTCTATCCCGCCCCGACTTATGAGATCGCCAAAGAGGGAGGGGTCCCGCGCAAGTACATGGCGCAGGAGACCGGCTGGGCGGACAAGCCCTACAGCGCCTTCCGCCGCAAGAACGGCCGGGCGAAGTTCAAGCTCACCGAGCAGGACTATTCGCGCGCCAGGGAGCTGACGGATATCTTCGCGAAAGCGGGCAAGGATCCCAATTTCTACGCCATGGACCACTACGACGTGCTTATCGAGATGCGCGATGCCGGGTTGACGCCGGAACTGCCGGATTTCGACTACTACGGAAAATCCATGGCGGAGATCAAGCAGGCCGACAAGTACCCGTTCTGGCTGAATTTAGGGGTCGTCTTCGAGCACTTCCACACCACCAAGACGATCCGGGCGGCCACCACGCGCCGGCTGGTGCCCGAGCAGTATCTCGAAATGAACCCCCGCGACGCCCGGCGGCTCGGAATCGAGGACGGGGAATGGGTCCGGATCGTGACGCCGCGGGGCAGCTACGAGGCGCGGGCCAGCATCGGCACGAAGAGCAAGGTCAAGCCCGCGCGCAACAAGGTCATGCCGGGGCAGGTGTTCTCCCCGTGGAACCTCTCCGTCGCGGACAGCGCCGATCCCAAAAAGAACCGCTGGCTCGTCAACGCGGTCACCCACCGGGCTTTCGACCCGGTATCCGGCCAGGCGGACTTCAAGCACGTGAAGGCGAGGATCGAGAAGATCTAGGCCTCCGGTGAACCGGGAGCGACGGGGAAGGAACGCTCGCCTTCCCCGTCTCCCGGGGCCTGGAGATTTTGAGGAGTCGGGAGAATGGGCCTGAACAGACGGGTGTTCCTC
>WTGD01000277.1 GCA_011523725.1 Nitrospinota bacterium | reverse complement strand
ACCGGTGGGGGGTATAAGCCGGAGTGGCGAGAAAGCGCATTTCACCCCCCACCGAATCGGCCTTCGCAAAAACCGCTCGGCCTCTTCGACTCCCCCTCAAGGGGGGAGTGAAATTCAGTGCGCTCCTTCTGTGGACTTTTTCAACAGCCCCTTGTCAGGGGGGTAGGGGGGGTTGCCTTTACCCTGCCAGGGGACTTTTTCAACAATCCCGAATAGTTGCGAATGACCCGCAAATCGCCCTTTTCCCCATGCGGAAAAGGATGGAAAATCGAGAGGTTCTCCCAGACATTTATTTTGTGCGGACCCGATCGGTTTAACCCGCTTCCGCCCGTTTCGAATTATTTCTAACCACGCATGGGCGTTTACTTGAAGGCGGTGATCAGCACCCCGCCCGCCACGACCATCCCCGCCGCGAGGACGATTCGCGATGTAATGCGCTCGAGCCCGCCTAAAAACAGATACGTCCACAGCACCACCCACAGGGGCACGAGCCTGCTCAGCGGCAGCACGGTCGAGACGGGCGCGATGCTCATCGCCGTCCAGAAAAAGATGGCCGCGATCGTCGTTGTGATTCCCGCGCCCAGGAACCAGCAGGCGGCCCTCCGGTCGACCACGAGCTTTCCGCCGTCGGGCAGGAGAGGACGCGTCACCGCGAGGAGGAGGGTTCCCGCCGTGAAGGCGCACGCGAAGCCCACGATGGGGGTTTTCTGGTAGGAGAACGCGACGTTCGCCAGCACGGGCAGGAGGGCATAGGAGAGCGACGAGGTGAGCGGATAGACGAGCCCGCCCTGAAAGAAGTTCTTGAAACTCTGATCCTTGCGACGCTCCGTGATGGAAAGCAGGCAGACGCCCGCCACGATGAGGAGCGTCCCCATGATGACGGCGACGCGGGGCCGCTCGCCCAGAAACATCATCGCGAAGGTGACCGAGAAGATGGGCGTTGAGGATTGAATCGGCACGGAGCGGCTCACGCCCATCCTCTCAATGCCGATGGCGTTCGTGAGCTGCCCCACGCCCTGCCCCAGGCAACCGCCCAGCATGAAGATCAGGACGGGCGTGAGGGAGGACTCAAAGAGCGTGCCGCGGGCGGCCGCGATGATGAGCCCCAGCACCGAGACGGTCGAACTCAAAATAAGGACGCCCGCAATCGGCGTAGCACTCCGCACCCCCTGGCGGATGGCGATGAGCGACGTCGAATAACAAAGAGACGCACCTACCGCGAACAACTCTCCCCAACCCGCCTGCGCGAAAAGCCCCGACATTTTATGACTGACTGCTCCTCAATAATACGCATCGCCCCGCCGCCGGAACGGCTAGCGGAACAGGGTGATCATCACCCCGCCGGCCACGACGAGGCACGCCGCGACCACCGTTTTAAGCACAACGCGCTCTATTTTCCCCAAAAACAGAAAACTGAACAGGATCACCCAAAGGGGCGTCATCCGGCTCAGCGGCAATACGCTCGACACCATGCCCGCCACGAACGCCGTCCACATCAAAAACGCGGCGATGATGTTGAACGGAAGCCCGACGAGGAGGGCCTTTATCGTCTGCGCGTCGCCCCGTATCACCCCGCCGCCGGGCATCATGCGCCTCGCCGCCAGCATGAGCAAAAGGCCCGAGCCGAACGCTACGCCGAATCCCAGGTAGGGCGCCTCGTGCTCCGCCAGGCCCAGCTTTGCGAACACGGGCACCGTCGCATAGAACACCGAAGAGGATAGCGGCAGGAGGTAGTCCCTGCGAACCGGCTCCCCGTGCCCGGCTTTTCCGCGCCCCCTCCCCGGCCAGGAGAGCAGAAACACGCCTCCCACAATCCCGAGGGTCCCCAGAAGCACATGGATTCCCGGCTGCTCGCCCAGGATGATGACCGCGAAAACCACGCCCCACAATGGTGACGAGGCATGGACGGCCGTGGCCCGGCTCACGCCCAGGCGCTCGATGGCCGAGAAGAAGATGAGGCTCCCCGTGCCGTGGCCGGCCATGCCCGTGAGCGCGAACCAGCCGAGCGCCCTCATGTTGGTGGACGCCAGGGTGCCCAGCATCGCGGCGGTCGCCAGCCCCGCGATGCTTACCAGCGAATTCAGGACGATGATGCTCATCAGGGGGCTTCCGGTCGTCATCGCCCGGCGCACCGTGATGAGTGTGATGGAATAGCTGAACGAGGTCGCCACGGCGAGAAACTCGGGACTTCCCCACGATGATATCCACTCGACCATGGGGCGGACTATACACCCCAGACCCCGGTGAGGCGAGGCAGTAGCAAATCATCTGGTCAGAAGACGGTTCGACGGATAGAATGCGCTCCTGAAGACACTTTTGTTTTTCTTTTCATGAAACCGGAGGTGGAAAATGGCGGATGAGAGGGTATTCCTTATCGCGTGGCTCAAACCGAAGCCCGGACGCGAAGACGAGATGGCCGAACTCCTGGGGGGCATGTGCGCGCCCTCGCGCGCCGAGGAGGGGTGCATCTTCTACGACCTCTACCGGGCGACGGACGAGGCGGGCGCGTTCCATTTCATCGAGTGCTGGAAATCACAGGCCGCCCTCGACGCGCACCGCGAAGAGCCGCACTACAAGAATTTCAGAGAGAAACTGCCGGATCTACTCGCCGAGCCCGTGGGCGTGAAATTCCTCGAAGCTGTCGATTCGACGACGGGGTGATGTTATTCGCCATTATCCCGTAGGGACAGGTCGCGACCTGTCCGCCTACACCTTCATTACATTGCAGAGTTCCGTAGGGACAGGCCCCTGCGCCTGTCCGGGTCTCCTTTCCGACCCGGTTTGACCCCTTGAGAGTCGTGTGAAATCCACTCCCCCCTTGAGGGGGAGTCGAAGAGGCCGAGCGGTTTGTGCGAAG
>WTGD01000048.1 GCA_011523725.1 Nitrospinota bacterium | reverse complement strand
GTCATTCCGGCGAAAGCCGGAATCCATTTTACGCCTTTTGCCTTTCGTCAGGGTTTCCGCGCATCGGCGGGGAAAGAAACGCCGCCAAACCGTAGTGACAACCCCTCCTCGGGGTTGTCCTGCCCTCCGAGGCCGTTCTTCGTGAGGACAGGCACAGAGGCCTGTCCCTACGGTGAACCATTCGATGATCGGGATTCCCTCCCCGGGAAGCCCGCAACGGCTCCGTTCCACAAAAAAGCGCCCCGCTCCCGGAGGAGCGGGGCGAGAGGAATGCGGAGAGGGCCCTAAAGCGCCTTCAGCACGTCCTTCGTGTGGCCGGCCACCTTGACGTCCTTGAACACCTTCTCGATGACGCCGGTCTCGTCGATGATGTAGGTGGTGCGGTAGATGCCGTTGAACTTCTCGCCGAACAGCGTCTTCTCGCCGTAGGCCCCGTATTTGGACGAGATGAGGCCGTCGGGGTCCGCCAGCAGGGTGAAGTCGAGCTCCAGTTGCTCGGAGAACTTCTTGTGGCTGACCTCGTTGTCGGGACTCACGCCGATGACGGTCGCGTTCTTCTTGTGAATCCTTCCCAGTTCCTTGTTGAAGTCCCGCGCCTCCGCCGTGCATCCGGGCGTGTTGTCCTTCGGGTAGAAGTACAACACGACCTTCTGGCCCTTGTATTTCGAGAGCCGGTGCACCTTGCCGTTCTCATCCCTCAAGGCGAAGGCGGGGGCTTTCGCTCCTTCTTTTAGCGCTGCCATTTCGCCCCCCTGTCGTTGCAGTCCTAGAGTCCAAAAAAACCACGCGCATTAAGCCGCATGTTTGAGATAAAGCAGGAGTAATCGACGTTCGGGTGATTATAATGCCACAGATGAGAAGAGACTTCAAGCGCGCCCCGGCGTTAGAGCCCCCAATCGCGGGCGTAGCGGAAATCGCGGTCGATGGTGCGCTGGCTGAGCTTGGCGATGAGCGGCAGGCGCCGCTTGTACTGGCTGCGCTGCACGAGCCGCTGGATGCCGTCCACGAGTTCGGGCGGGAAGCCCTCGCCCAGGAGTTCCTCGCGCGTGTAGCGGCAGTCGATCATCCGGTAGAGCACGGCGTCGGCCACCTCGTAGGTGTAGCCGAGCTCCTGCTCGTCGGTCTGGCCCACCCACAAGTCCGCGCTCGGGGCCTTCTCCACCACCTGCGCGGGCACGCCGACGTGGCGCGAGAGCTGGCGCACCTGCGTCTTGAACAGATCGCCGATGGGGTTCACCGCGCTCGCCATGTCTCCGAAGAGCGTCCCGTAGCCGAGCAGGAGTTCGGTCTTGTTGCTCGTGCCCACCACCAGCGCGCCGAGGAAGGCTGAGTGATCATAGAGAATCGTCATCCGCTCCCGCGCCATCTTGTTGCCCCGGCGGAGGTTGTCCGCGTCCGGGAAGCGCTCGAAATAGGCGTCCACCTGTGGAGAGATGTCCACGACTTCGATTCGGATGTTGCTTTTCTCGGCCACCGCGCGGGCGTCCGCCTCGCTCTGGGGGTTCGAGAGGCGGTAGGGCATGATGACGCCGGTCACGTTCTCGGGCCCCATGGCGCGGGCGGCCAGAAAAGCCGAAAGCGCGCTGTCGATTCCGCCCGAAAGCCCCAGGACGAGCTTCTCGACGCCCACTTTCGAGACCTCATCACGAATGAAGCCCGCGAGCAGGCCGACGGCAAGGTCGCCGTCCAGCTCCAGTTCCGCCATCGCGCCTTCGATGAGTCCTTCGTCCAGCAAAACAAGTCTCCGGTATGAAAAATTTCCTGGTAATGTTCCGCTCCTATCATGCCTCCCACCCGCGCGCCACGCAACGGCGCGGGCCGATTGACCGCGCGCGAGACGCGGGGATACCCTTCCCCCATCCATCCACCGCTTATCTGGAGCCCTTATGCCTTACGTGGGAAACATCGAAGACGTCAAATGGGTCTACGACCCCGAAGAGGCGATGCGGAAGGGATCGCCCATCCTCATCGACACGCCGAATCTGGAAGTTCGGGTCATCGTGCTTCCGCCGGGCGTCTACCCTCCCTATCACGCGCATCACGAGGAGATGGACGAGGGCTACCTCATCTACGGCGGACGCGGACTCATCCTTAACGAAGGTGCTACGTTCGAAGTCTCGAAGGGCGACGTGCTTCTGAACCCGCGCGGGGCGATGCACAACATGAAGAACATCGGCGACGGCGAGCTGATAGAGTTCAACTTCCGGGGCGGGCGGATGCCCTCCGGCTTCCTGCTGCCCGAAGGCGACCCGCCCCCCAGTCCCGATCCCGAGTCGATGGACAACCCCCTCGCGCCGCCCGTGCCCTATATCAAGGGAGACGTCGCCGGGCTGACTGGGCCGTTCGACGCAGGCTCCGTGAAAGAAAAAGGCCTCGCGCGCGCCATCTCCACCGAATACCTGGAATGCCAGATCGTCTCCTTCCCTCCTAGCGGGAGGCCGCACGTCCACAGGCATCTGAACACGATAGACGAGGCGACGCTCGTGCTGGAAGGACGCATGAACTTCATCATCGAAGACGAAACCATCGAGGCCTCAACGGGCGATCTCGTCCACACCCCCGGCGGCGCGTGGCACACGGTGCACAACGCGAGCGACGCCACCGCCGTGCTCTTCAATTTCCGGGGCGGCGCGCTGCCCTCCAGAACCGAATGGCGGGATGCGTAGGAGGAGACCATCCGTAGGGATTCGTTTCGAAACGTGAAGGTTGCGCAGGGGAGGACTTGCGTGTCCTCCCGGCCCCGATTGGGCGGACACATGGGTCCGCCCCTACAAAAATCCGCCTGCGTGTAGGGACAGGCCCCCGTGCCTGTCCGTGGCGGTGAGGTTTTGTTCGTCATTCCGGTAAAGGCAACCCCCCCTAC
>WTGD01000388.1 GCA_011523725.1 Nitrospinota bacterium | reverse complement strand
GCAGGATGCGCCGCCTTCTTCAATTCAGCCCATACACAACTTCTGAACGTAACTCGCCATTGCCTTGGCGGGGACGCATCGCCTTTTTATACCCCCCTGTCAAGGGGGGGTAGGGGGGGTTGCTTTTCCAGTCCGTAGGGACAGGCCTCCGTGCCTGTCCTGACGAAGGACGACCACGGAGGGCCGGACAACCCCGAGGAGGGGTTGTCCGGCTACAAAACCATCGCGCCCTCCCACGCCGCGTGAATCTCCATGCCGCCCGCTTCCGAAACGGGCTTTTTCACCAACCCGTCAAAGGCTGATCGGATCGTGCATTTGTCTGGCTTATGATACCATTAAACCATCTTTCGTCCTCTCATTGCATCTTTTCTGATAAGGACACGGAACGCGTATGTTCGAATACCTCTTGCGGAGGCTGGTCCTCCTCATCCCCGTCCTGCTGGGCGTCTCCCTCGTCATCTTCCTCTCCATCCGCCTCGTGCCGGGAGACCCGGCGGAAGCTCTGGCGGGCGAGTTCGCGGACGAGGAATATATCGCGGAAATCCGCCGGATATACGGACTGGACCAGCCCCTCCACGTCCAGTACGGCATGTTCATGAAGCGGGCCCTCCAGGGAGACCTGGGCCGTTCGATCCTCTCCGACACGCCCGTGCTGGGCGAGGTCTGGACCCGCTTCCTGAACACGCTTCAACTCGCTTTCTGGGCCGTGCTCCTCGCCACCATTGTGGGTCTGCTGGCGGGCGTACTGTCTGCGACAAACCCCTATTCCAAGTTCGACTACGGGAGCATGACGGGCGCATTGCTCGGTATATCCATGCCCTCGTTCTGGTTCGGCCTGATACTCATGGGGTTCTTTTCCGTATATCTCGGGTGGCTCCCGGCGGGAGGCAAGGGCACAGCGGCCCACCTCATCATGCCGGTGGTCACGCTCGGCCTGACGGGTGCGGGCCTCATCGCGCGCATGACGCGCAACACGATGCTCGAGATCACGGGCAGCGAATACATCACCACGGCGCGTTCGAAGGGTCTGGCGAGCCACAAGGTCAACTACGTCCACGCGCTCAAGAACGCCCTGCTGCCCGTCATCACCGTGATCGGGCTTCAGTCGGGATACCTGCTGGGCGGCTCCGTGATCACCGAGTCGGTGTTCGCCTGGCCGGGCCTGGGGCGCTACATCGTCGAGGCCATCAAGCTGCGCGACTACGCCGCGGTGCAGGGCTCGCTGATGTTCTTCGCGCTCACGTTCGCCGTGGTGAACCTGACGGTGGACCTCCTCTACGCGGTGTTCAACCCGCGCATCCGCTATGGGGGGTCGAGCGAATGAGCCCGGCCGCCGAAGTCGATTCCATCCCGCGCGACGAGGTGGAAATCGCGCCGATCCGCGGCATGTGGACGGACACCTTCCGCCGCCTGCTCAAACACCGCGTCGCGGTGGTGGGCTGCGTTTTCGTCGCGATCTTCGTGGGCGCTTCCCTGCTGGCGCCCTTGATCTCTCCCTACGACCCCACGGAGGCGAACTTTCAGGCGGCACTCAAGGACCCCTCGCTCGCCCATCCTTTCGGGACGGACCATTTCGGGCGCGACGTGTTCAGCCGCATCATCTACGGCGCGCGCACCTCGCTGCTCATCGGGGTGTTCTCCGTCTTGATTGCCGCGTTCGGGGGCGTGCTGCTCGGCCTCGTCGGCGGATACCTCGGCGGATGGATCGACAACCTCATCATGCGGGTCGTGGACATCTCGCTCACCTTCCCGCGCATCCTGCTCTCCATCCTGCTCATCGCCATCATCGGCACGGGGATGGAGAACATCATGCTGGCGGTGGGCATCTTCGCCATCCCGACCTACGCCCGGCTGGTGCGCAGCTCGGTCCTCGTCTTGAAGGAGACCGAATTCGTGGAGGCGGCGCAGGCCATCGGCGGCTCAAGCAGCCGCGTGCTGTTCCTGCACATCTTCCCGGGGACGCTCGGCCCCATCGTGGTGCAGTCCACCTTCCTGATCGCGACCTCCATCCGCGTGGCGGCGGGCCTGAGCTTCCTGGGCATCGGCGTGCCCCCGCCCACCCCCGAATGGGGGACCATGCTCGCCGACGCGCGCTCCTACATGGCGCTGGCCCCGCACCTGCTCGCCATCCCCGGCTTCGCCCTCATGGGCGTGGTGCTCTCCTTCAACCTGCTCGGCGACGGCCTCAGGGACGCGCTCGATCCGAAGTTGAGGAGGTAGGGGGGGTAAAAAAAACTCCCGCTCGGAATTCGCCGCCCGCCGGAATGACGAACAAAACCGCATTCCCCCGTAGGGGCGGACCCATGTGTCCGCCCGAAACGCGAAGATCGTGAACCGAACGAACCGCAAAGGCAAGATCAACGACGGGGAGAACGTCAACCGCACAAAAACCAGGGCGGACACGCGGGTCCGCCCCTACACAAGACCCAACGCCCCCTACAAGACGCCGCATTGCGGCAGAGCGGCTCGTTCGGTCTTGCCCTCTTCGGGGATCCCGGCACCCCTACGGGATCGCTTGCTCTCTGCAGCACGACAAAGCTCGCGAATCGGGCAAACATGAAAGAATCGAACAACGCCATCAAGAAGAACATCAACAAGACGGATTTCAAAATCAGGGCGGACACATAGGTCCGCCCCTACACAAGACCAACGCCCCTACAAGATCGTCACCTTGCGGCAGGGCGGCTCGTTCGGTCTTTTCTCTCCTCAGGGAGACCGACACCCCTTCGGGATCGTTTGCTCTCTGCAGCGGGCGGCTCACGAGCCGCCCCTACAGTAAAACCGCAAACAACAAACAAAATGGATTCCGGCTCAAGGCCGGAATGACGAACCATCTTCCCGGCAATCCTCCCTCATCGCTCGAAACCGACGCCGGAAT
>WTGD01000290.1 GCA_011523725.1 Nitrospinota bacterium | reverse complement strand
GCACGGCCGCTATTGTCGGGCAGCGGACCTCGTGGAGTTTCGCCAGCGATTTCTGATAGTCCGGCCAGAGGAACTCCTCCATCCGCTCGCCCGCCCGGATGCGCGCCTCGATCTCCTTGAGATCCCCGCCCGCGCAGAAGGCGCGTCCCGCCCCGCTCAGGACCATCGCGCGGACGTCGGGTTCGCTGCACCGCTCGCACACCTCGTATAAGTCTTTCGCCATCTGACGGTCGAGCGCATTGAGCGCTTCGGGACGATTGAGCCGCACGAGGGCCAAGCCGTCCTCTTGCTCGAAATCGATTGTCTCCCACGCCATGTCCTGTTCTCCCGTAATCGCCATTGCTGATTGATCTGGAAAAAGTTTTTATTTTTTCTTACAATATGGCATATCTTCCGAGGTTGGAAGGAATGGAACTGCTCCAATCCGGGAATTATGCCGGATATTCTTGCGGTTTGTACGGCCATCGCCCACCGGATTCCGTGCAGTGGCGAGCGCGGAAACTCGATTGAGGGATGCAGAGTGGAATCACCAGACACTGTAATCAAGATATACGATCGCTGGGGGAAATTCTACGACCTGGTCTTCAAGCACGTGTTCAGCGAAGGCAGGAACGTCGGCGTCGACCTGCTCGACCTGCAGCCGGGCGAGAAGCTGCTCGAAGTGGGCGTGGGCACCGGACTCTCCCTGCCGCTCTATCCGTCGACGTCGGAGATCATCGCCATCGACCTCTCTTCGAAGATGCTCGAGAAGGCGAAGGAGAAGATCGAGAAGCTGGGCCTTCAAAACGTGGAACTCGCCGTAATGGACGCGCAGAACATGACGTATGCGGACAACACCTTCGACTGCGTCACCGCCTGCTACGTGGTAAGCGCCGCCCCCGACCCGCACAAGGTCGTCTCGGAGATCTGCCGCGTGTGCAAGCCGGGCGGACGCATCGTCTTCATCAACCATTTCAAGAGCCAGAAATTCCTGCTGGCCAAGTTCGAAGAACTCATCAACGGGGTCTGCAAGAAATTCGGCTGGGAGACTACCCTGGACCTCGAACCCCTGCTCGAGGCGAACAACCTGATCCTCGAACGCCAGGAGCGCGTGAACATCTTCGACTACTGGCGCGCGGTTCTCTGCATCAATCCCGACAAATAGCGTCGTTGGCTACGTTCCGACCCGCCCGAACCGCGGCGCATCCGCCCGCGCGCTTCCGATGAGATGAATCCCGAATCGAACGCCTACGGCGTATTGCTGGGCTCGATAGCCTCGGCCGCATGGGCGGTGTTCGTCTATTTCATCAAGCGCGCGCTCATGAACGCGCCCGTCCTCAAGGTCACCGCCGCCGTCACGACCGTCAACGCCGCTATGGTGACGATCATCGCCATCGGCTTTATCTCGATCGACGATTTCCGGGGCGTCACCAAGGCTACTCTGGCTTTCGCCCTGCTGGCGGGCTTTTTGCACATCGGCATATCGCGTTCGTTCTACTACCGCGCCATCCACCGCATCGGGCCGAACCGCTCCATCCCCATCGCGCTGACGTATCCCGCCATAACGGCCGTTGCGGCGTCGTTCACCCTCGGGGAGACGCCGACGCTCTCCATCTTCATCGGCCTGGCGATTCTCCTCGTCGGCATCACGCTCATCGTTCAGGCCGAACCATCCCGGGAGCCGGAAGGCGAAGCTCGCGGCGCGAGGTGGAGGCTCTTCGGCTGGATTTCCGCAGGCGTCACCTCGCTGCTGTGGGGCGTGGCCGCCATCTTCTTCAAAAAGGCGTCCCTGAACCTCCATCCGCTCGCCACCGCCGCGATAGCGCTCTGGGTGGGGGCCGCCACCGCCATGCTTCTCATGGCGCTCGACAGGGGCGAGGAATCGCGCGGCCCTATCCCCGCTTCGGCCTGGACCTGGATTTTCGCCGCGGCCGTCTGCCAGTCGATCGCCGTGCCGTTCTACAACTTCGCGTTCGTCCACACGCTGGCCGTGCGCGTGACGGCCCTCATCTCCGCCCAGCCTCTCATCGTGCTGGTGCTGGGCTGGCTCTTCCTGCGCGAGATGGAGAACATCACGCCCCGGCTCGTCCTGGGCGCGCTCCTGACCGTGATAGGCACCATCTTCGTCATCACGTAGGGACTGGAGAGAGTTTTCCTCGCCCCAGTAGGGTGCTACTCTTCGGCTGCGTACATTTATCAGGGAATTTTCCAGGACCTCATCATGAAAAGGAGCGCGACATGGGCGAAGTCATTCACGTCACCAAGGCCCGCATCGTCAAGGAACCCGGCAGGGGAATGAAGACGGGCTATCTCGACGCCTTCCCCGACGAACCGATTCCCTACGGCATCCACGGGGGCATCAAGAATTTCTACAAGGCCGAACCCGAAGAAGAGCGGCCGGCCACGCTGGATCACCTCGCTGCCGCCGTCGCCGGCTGACTGACGGGCAACATGGGAGGCGCGCTGGATGCGCGCGGGATAAAGAGCAGCCCCGACAACCTGGTGGCGGAAGTCGAAGGCATCATCGAGAACGTGGACGGCATGGCCCTGGTTACGAAAATCAAGGTCAAATACAAATGCCGAATCCCCAAGGGAAAGCGTGAAGACGCCGAGCGCGCCCTCGCCGTGCACGAGAAGGGCTGCCCGGCGAGCCAGAGCGTACAGCGCGGCATCGAAGTCGAATACACGGCGGAGTTCGAGGAAGTGGACGAGTAGGCGACATGTGAGGGTTTTGTAGGGGCCGTTCGCGAACGGCCCCTACGCTTTTTCCAACCCATCGTCATACCCGACGAACCGCGGGAAACAGACCGTAGCCGGACAGGCCCCTGGGCCTGTTCGGGGTCGCGACCTGTCCCTACCACCGTGCTGTGTCCTCATTTCCCCTAAGAAAACGTATATAC
>WTGD01000064.1:7435-17612 GCA_011523725.1 Nitrospinota bacterium | reverse complement strand
CTGTATAGCCTGTCCACCACCTTCTGGGATTCGACGTTCTTGATCCGAAAGGAAACCAGACCGGACTGCGCCTTTCCTTCAGGCGTAATGACTTCAACATTCCTGCTCCCTCGGATTTGGGACAGCAGGCGATTCGCCAGCGCCAGAATCCTTTTTTCGATGGATACCGGTCCCGTTCTCTTGAAGTGTTCGACCGCGGTCCGGAAACCGATGAACCCGGGTGTGTTGAGCGTGCCGACTTCATAGCGCATCGCGCTCGCCTCCGGGGTAAAAGACAGGGTTTTCAATCTCTTTTTTTGCGCCGAGCGAAAGCTGGCGGATGAGAGCTGAATCTTTTTGCCTGCGCCACGCCTGATATAGACCGCGCCCGTGCCGTCCGGACCCATCAGCCATTTCTGGCCTGATATGGTGTAGACATCCACGCCGGTGTCTTTGATTTTGACTGGTATGTGTCCGACGGACTGGGCGCCGTCCACGATGAGGAGCGCGCCTGCGGAGACGCATATTCGGCCGATTGCTTCAAGGGGGAGTCTCCTGCCGTTTAGCCACGAAATATGGCTTATGCAAACCACCCTTGTTTTTGGCGTGACGGCCTTTTCCAGGTTTCGGAGAAGCTGCTCGTCATTTGGACCGGTTTTGAACAGTTTCACCTTGATGGGATTTCTCTTCCGCCATACCAGCCAGGGCAGGTAGCCGCCCGGATGCTCCAAATCCGAGACAATCACCTCGTCCCCTGCATTCCAGGTTAATCCGGCGGCGGAGATGTTGATTCCGACCGTCGTATTCCCCGTCAGAGCGATTTCCGAGGTTTCTGCGCCGATGAGTTTCGCGCAGCTCTCCCGGGTGCGCTGCAGGGCTGCGGTGGTTTCAGCCCTGATTTTCGGGTGAAACGAGCCGAGTTCCAAATCGCGTTTCGTGAACTTGTCCATTTCACGCAGAATCGATTTCGATGATGGCCCTCCGCCGCCCCAGTTGACGTAAATCTGGTTTCTCAGGGCCGGGACATCTGAACGAAGCCGTTTGATTCTGTTCTTATCGAGAGGCATTTTTCATTCCTTATAAAGGGAGTTTATCTTGCGTCTGGACGAAGGACTCTTTTATCTCCCAACCTCAGCGTAATACGCGCGGTATCAAAGTATTCAAGCAGAGGTATGGCGTGTTTCCGTGTAATCCCCAGCAGATCCCGAAACTCCGCCGCCGTAATTTCGTTGTTTTGCGATAGATGCTCTTTCAGAAGGTTTTCCGCCTCACGCAAAGCGTGTCGATGATAGATGATGTTGTCCTTCAGCCGCAGCAGAGCTCCTTCATCGATGAGGATTTGCAGCGCATTCTGATTCGAGTTGCCTTTGCCGGCGCATCGCGCGAATGCGTCTTCCACGGACGGCGGCTGAAAATGCGCATTCTTGAAAACCGACTCCAGTTTCGTTTTCACCTCTCCGAGCGTTTCATCGATTTCTACCGAATGGGAAGCGAGTCGGAGGATGGCGCCATTTTCAGCGATTTTGTTGGATTCGCTCAAGCGTTTGAGTGCGGCGGCAAAGATTTTTTCATGGATGTCACCCACCTTGCCGCGAACTTCTTCTCTCGGCGCACCCGGTCGAAGCGGGTTCTCCGCATGATATTCACTCAAAAAAGAGAGAATGTTTTTCTGGGCGGTGTTGAAATGCGCTGTCGTCATGGAGAAGAAACTGGCCTGGTCGATGATTTGCACTTCTCCCTGGTCGGATAATTCCTGAATGGTTTTCTGGATGTCGCCCGGTTTCAATGTGAGACGGCCTGTGAGGTCGGCGAGTTCCACGCCGTTCAACCGTGAGCCCCGGAGTAAGATAAGCAGTCTTTCCGTCTCATCCCCCTGGTAAAGCGATTTCAGGTGATCCTGGGATGAGCTCCGCAATCGCCTGTGCTTGCGAGGCATGATGTCCAGGATTTCCCCGCCACCTATCGTGATGATTGGCGAGTAACTCCGGATGACGAATCGATCTCTGGGCAGGACGACGACAGGTTCTTCCAGCCGTATTTGGGCGAAGGAGCTTTCTCCCGGTTCAAGCACGTCTCGTCCGATGAGAGATATCCTGCCCATGATTTCGGCAGTCCCTGCATGGAACCGGATCCGGTTGCGGGTTTTCAGCGGGCGGGGCGCGTCGGCCAGATGTTCCAGATGAACGTCGAGCATGTACGTCGTTTTCAGTTCACCACGATGGCCGACGATGTCTCCCCTGACCACTTCGGTGCGCTCAAGGCCCTGGAGATTCACGGCGGTTCTGAGGCCGGCAGTCGATTTCTCCACGGACTCTCCATGAACCTGCAGGCCGCGAACGCGCGCCTGGAGAGCCTTGGGGTAAACTTCCACCTGCTCTCCTACGCCCACACTCCCACTGAACAGGGTTCCCGTAATCACAACCCCGAAGCCACGCATTGTGAAGACGCGGTCAATCGGGATTCGAAAGATACCCGTCTCACTTTTTGCGGGCGTCTGATTCGCGATCATGCGCAAAGCGTCAAGGAGATTTTCCAGGCCATCGCCTGTGTGAGCCGAAACCGGCACAATGGGTTTATCTTCCAGAAAAGTATCTTTCACGAAGTCCTGAATGTCGTCTTTGACGAGTTCAATCCATTCCGGTTCGACCAGGTCTGTTTTGGTGAGCACGATGAGGCCGGTTTTTATGCCGAGAAGCCGGCAGATAGACAGATGCTCCCTCGTTTGCGGCATGACGCCTTCGTCGGCGGCAACGATCAGCATGACCAAATCGATGCCGCCGACTCCCGCCAGCATGTTTTTTACGAACCGCTCATGGCCCGGTACGTCCACGATGCCCGCATGGATGTCATCGAGAATCAACTCGGCGAAACCGAGCTCGATGGTGATGCCGCGTTCCTTTTCCTCTTTGAGGCGATCGGTATCCGTGCCGGTCAATGCCTTGACGAGAGAGGTTTTGCCATGATCGATATGGCCGGCGGTTCCGATGACTACGTGTTTCATGAGGTGGTTTCGCCTTCGTGGTCAACAGGCGAGAAATGAAGATATGGCTTAGTCATGACGATGGATGAATTCCAGGATGGCCTCATTGAATTCACCCGGTTTCTCGATATAGACGAAATGGCCGCCTTCGTCGAAGATTTTCAATTCAGCACCGGGAATGGCTTCACGCAATTGATGAGAATAATACGGCGGAGTGACGATGTCGTCTTGCGCAACGGCCACCAGCACCGGACATGTGATTTGACCCAGGCGGTCCAGCTGGTCATGCGCAATAATGCAGTCGATTCTCTCGGCCATAATCTCGGCGGGAGGCGCGTTTGCGATCGATTGGTTCTCCTGCGTTTGGATTTCCTGAAAATTGTCGGTGAAAAACTTCGGGCTGTGCAAGGTGAATGTCGAGAATCTCGTATAGGTTTCCCATCCCATCTCAAGCAGGACTTCTTTGCGCACGCTGAACTGGCGGGTGAAGTATGCGTCGCTCCTGGGCCAGGAACTTACGATAGACCCGCTTTTTACTCGCTCGGGATAATCAATACACATCACCTGGATGATGGCGCCCCCCGTTGAACTACCGACGAGATGCGCTTGTTCTATTTCCAGATCATTCATGATAGCGACAATATCTTTCGCCATGTTGGGGACGCTGTAAACCCCGCTCGGTTTCGCGCTTTTTCCCGTTCCCCTGTGGTCATGGAGGATGAGGGGTCTGGTCGCGGAAAAGGCGTCGATTTGTTTCGCCCATATACCGCGAATGCCCCCCAGCCCGGTGATCAGGAATACAGGCGTACCGGTATGCCGGGGGTTGATGACTTCGTAATCTATGGCAACACCATCGGAATGAACGGTCGGCATCGGAAAATTATCCCCTTTTTCTTGGTGGCGAAAAGATTATTGCACAGACGGTTGATGACTACTTTGCGAATTCGTTGAGAATCACGGCAAGCTGATTCATTTCATCTTCTCGAATACATCGCAGATCCAGTATTACTTTATCCTCATGAATGCGCGCCACGACAGGTGGAGTCGCATTCCGCAGCCTGGTTTCCAGCGATTCGGCGGAAGAGTTTTGGGGAGATAAGGTGACGGCGAAGCTATCGAGTTCCGCCAGGGGCATGGCCCCGCCGCCTACCATACCCGACGTTTCCTCCACCCTGGCGCCAAGTACGGAGCAAGCATTTTCCCCCATAAGATTCATCAGGGATTCGGCCTGTTTTTTCAGTTTTTCCCGGGTGGTGGACAACATCTGAAGAGTCGGAATCTGGGTGCGGGCGGCATCCGGATCGAGGTATGCCCTGAGCGTCGCCTCCAGGGCGGCGAGCGCGAGCTTGTCGAGCCTGAGAATGCGCATGAGCGGGTGTTTTTTCATTTTTTCCACCCACACCGCCTTGCCGACAACGATGCCGGCTTGCGGGCCACCGAGAAGCTTGTCCCCGGAAAAGGTAACGACATCGATTCCCGCTTGAATGGATTCTGTGACGGTGGGTTCATGCGGCAGGCCATCCGTATGAAGAAGCGAGCCGCTCCCGAGATCTTCCATCGTGGGTATGCCTGTTTCCCTGCCGAGTTCCGAGAGTTCACCGCGAGATGCTTCTTCCGTGAAGCCGATAATCCTGTAATTGCTTGTATGGGCTTTCAGCAGCAAAGCCGTATCCTGGGTAATGGCGTTGCGGTAGTCGGATATCCTCGTCTTGTTCGTCGTCCCTGTTTCCACTAATTTCGCGCCGCTTTGGCGCATGATATCCGGGATGCGGAAAGAACCGCCGATTTCAACCAACTCGCCTCTGGAAACGATCACTTCGGCCGCATTGGCCATCGTGTGAATCGCGAACATCACGGCCGCAGCGTTGTTGTTGACGACGAGTGCCGCCTCCGCCCCTGTAAGTCGGCAAAGGAGAGATTCCACATCGGACCCTCTCGACCCTCTCTGCCCGAGGTTCAAATCGAATTCCAGATTTGAATATCCTTGCGCCACATCATTGAGGGCGGACCTTGCGGCGTCACTCAGGGGGGCTCGACCCAGATTTGTATGCAGGACGATTCCTGTGGCGTTGATGACTTTTTTCAAGCCGAGTTGCTTGTTCGAGGAAAGGATTTGTTTGGCCTCATCGAGAACGATATCCCGGAGTGTTTGCTCGCACAGCGATGCGTTTTCCGTTGCGTCCGGAAGTCCTGGGTTCGTTTGCTCAAGCAGAAGCTGTCTTTTTATTCCGATTGCTTTTCTGACGGCATCGGACAGGGCGGTGTCTGATGAGCCGTTGGCACCGTCATTTTTGAGGCGGGTGACGATTTCATCCACCGAAGGCAATAGACGAAGCAACCTGGATTGAAGATTTCGAGCGTCTGGAGAAGTCATGCCGCATTCCTTATATAAATACGATTGTCGACTATAAAATTGTAGGTTTTGAATGGTCAAGTCGGCAATATCAAGGTTGGTTCGAGAGTCAATATGCCGCGTATGGAGGCCGTCTCCCGCATGGCGGATGGGGGGATTTTCCGGATTTGAATTCATCTTGACACCCGCCCGGCCCCTTGGTAGTGTTCGCGCACTAATCCCGGCATGCCTATGAGATTTAACTAGCCGTTTACATTTCGTTCCATTTGATTCGGTTCTTTGAAACTTCAAAAGCAGGGTAGTACATGAACTCCCGCCAGAATGAGCCTTCGATTTTCGTTCCCGACAAAAATAAAGTCGTTGTTCCGTTTATGCGCGATGTTTTTACGATTCCCAGGAATTCTCGTCATAAGCCCAAGCTCATCGGCTCCGTATGCAGGGAGTGCGAGGAGTATTTTTTCCCGAAGACCGGCTCGAAAACCACTTGCGATAACCCGGTCTGTCCCCGCAGCACGAGCGAGGTGCTTTTGAGCGGGAAGGGCAGGCTTCTTTCGGCCACGATCACGCACTCTTCCGTAGACGGCGACGTAGAGCATGCCTCGGCGGTCATACTCCTGGATGAGGGGATAAAGATAAATTCCCATTTGATCGGATGGGAAGGTTACCGGGACTTGCTGGTTCCGGGTTCTCCGGTGGAACTCGTGTTGCAGGATCTCGGAGAGAATGAATGGAACGAAACGCAGGTGGGGTATGCCTTTCGCCTGATGACGGGGCGCAGAAAACCCGTTTTCCCGCCCACCGAAGAAGAAATGCGCGCCGCTGAGGCTGTGCGTGTGAAAAATGAAAATCAAAAGGCTCGGCAGCAGAAGAAAGCTTCCTCCAAAGCAGCGGCGCAGAAAAAGCGGACGACCGCCGGAAAGAAAGCCGCCGCCTCCAAGAGAACCGCCTCGGCAAAGAGCAAAGCGCCGGGTTCGAGAGGAAAAGCGGCCGGCGTGAAGAAAAAAGCGACGACGCGGAAAACAGCGGCCAGCAAGAAAACGAGCACCGCCAGGGCCGCGAATACTGCGAACAGGAGCGCCACCGCCAAGAAAGCCGCCGCAGCCGGGGCGAAGGCGCCAAAGAAAACAGCCGCGAAGAAAACAACGGCGAAAAAAAACACCCCGAAGAAAACGGCCTCAAAAACCACCAGAAAACGCCGTTAGAGAGCATTTTCTCACCCGATGCCACTCCTCCAGGGCTTGAAGGTCATCGACGCCAGCCAGTTCAACGCCGGCCCCATCGTGTCGCTTTATCTTGCGGGCTATGGCGCCGAGGTCATCAAGGTGGAGCGCCCCGGCGGGGAGGACAGCCGCGCCATCGGCCCCTTCAAGAACGGCGAGAGCAGCTACTTCATGAGCCTGAACCGGGGCAAGCGCTCCATCACGCTGGATCTCAAAAACCCCGGTGGAGTCGAAGTCTTCAGGAAACTCTGCCGGGAGGCCGACGTTCTGGTGGAAAATCTCCTCCCCGGCGTGATGAATCGCTTAGGCGTTGGCTGGGAGGTTTTGAAGGCGGAAAACCCCGGGCTCATATACGGCGCGGTGTCCGGCTTCGGCCAGAGGGGGAAAAACGCGGGGCGGCCCGCCTTCGACAGCCTCTTGCAGGCCGCGGGCGGCCTCATCAGCGTCACAGGGCCTGTGGGTGGAGCGCCGGTGCGCGTGGGGGTATCGATCGTCGACGTGACGAGCGGCCTCTACCTGCTCTCGGGAATTCTCACCGCCCTTCTGAAGCGGGAGCGCACGGGCGAGGGGATGCGCGTGGACGCCTCGATGCTGGGCGCGACCGTCAACATCATGGAAAATCCGGTAGCGCGCCACGCCTTCACCGGGGAAGTGCCTGTTCCTGAAGGACTTTCGCATCCGGTGGTGTCTCCTTTTTCGGGCTACCGCACCAGGGACGGCCTTATATACGTCGCCATCTCGAACACGAACCGCTACCGCGTCTTCGTCGAAGCCCTTGAAAAGCCTGCGCTTGCGGACGATCCCCGCTTCCGCGAGAACAAAGACCGCGTGGCGAACGACGACGCCCTGCGCGCGATTCTCGAAGACGTCCTCACGCGGAAGACGACCGCCGAGTGGGAGGAACTCCTTATCCCCCAAGGGGTTACGGTGAGCGCCATCAACGACGTGGCGCAAGTGAAAGAGCACTTCCCGGAAGCCTTCGTGGAAGTCGACCACCCCGCTGCGGGGCCGGGCTTCCTGCCCGCCTCGCCGGTTGCGTTCGGGGGTGAAACGCTTGATTTTTCAAGGCCTGCGCCGATGCTGGGCGAGCACACCGACGAGATTCTCGCCGAGATCGGCTACGGCGAAGAGGAAATCGCCCGCCTGCGCGCGGGCGGCGTCGTTTGACGCTCTTTCCCGGCTGAAGGACGAAGACCCGCACCATATAAAACCATCGTGAGGCGGACGGAGCCATGAAGACCCTTTTCCTGCTGCGGCATGCCAAGTCGAGCTGGTCGGACCCGGGGCTGGCCGATTTCGATCGCCCTCTGAACGAACGCGGCCGTCGCGCGGCGCCGCTGATCGCCCGGCATCTTGCAGGTGGCGGCCTCTTGCCCGACCTCATCCTGTGCTCGGCCGCCCGGCGCACCCGTGAGACCCTGACCCTGATGCTGCCCGATCTCGCTCGCGACGCCGCTGTGCGAATCGAGAGCGGCCTCTACGGCGCGGACGCAGCAACCCTGCTGAGGCGTCTCCAGCGGGTCGATGCCGCCGTTGATTGCGCCCTGCTCATCGCCCACAACCCGGGGATCGAAGACCTCGCCGCCGGGATTTGCGGTGGCGGACCCGAGCCGATGCGCCGGCGCATGGGGGAGAAGTTCCCGACCGCCGCCCTGGCCGCGTTCGCGCTCGACGCGGCGCGCTGGTCCTCGCTGCGCGAAGGGGCGGCGACTCTCACAGACTTCGTCCTGCCGAGAGATCTCGCCTAGAACCGCCGGAAACCGCCCGCCGCGCGGGGCCGCCTCGCAGAGGCCCAGGGCCGTGCTTGTAATCCGCGATAACGGGCGGGCGGAACATATTTTTCTTGACCCGTTATGGCGAAGCCCCTAGAATTTTGGCCGATATCATCTGGTGGTGGGATTTGCCGCGTATGGATCAGTTCGACGGTACAGCCATGGCAGGCGGCGCGCATGCGCCGACCCGCGATGCGGCACGGACGATAACCTCTCGGGAGATAGTCGAATGAAGACAGCGATGCGCGAGAAGCAGTGGGCGGAGAAGTATCCGGAGCTGGATACCGGCCCGGTGCCCGCAGAGCCGATGTTCTCCGAAGAGTATTTCGAACTCGAACGCGACCGGATTTTCCGCCGGACCTGGATCAATGTCGGCCGGGTCGAGGATATCCCGGAAGCCGGCGATTACTTCGTCCGCGACATCGACATGTGCGGCGTTTCCGTATTGATCATTCGCGGTTCGGACGGCATCGTGCGCGGTTTTCACAACGTCTGCGTGCATCGCGGTAGAAAACTGGTGCTGGATGAAGAAGGCTCATGCCGGGGGAGCCTGCTGTGTCCTTTCCACAGCTGGGTTTACAGCGACGCGGGCGAGTTGCGCCATGTCCCGGACGAAGAGAATTTCTTCGACCTGGACAAGCGGACGCTCGGGTTGAAGCCGGTGCATACGGACATCTGGGAAGGCTTCATTTTCATCCATCTGGCCGACGATCCAGACGAGACGCTGCGCGAATATCTGGGCGGCGTCGCCGATCAACTCGGTGGCTGCCGGTTCAGCAAGATGAAACTGCTGTCGACTCACAACGTCGACGTGCGCTCCAACTGGAAGGTCGTGCAGGACGGACAAAACGAAGCCTATCATTTTCCGTTTCAGCACCGCCGCGTTCTGGATGGTTCCTTCATGCGCAACGAAAAGGGGCATTGCCGCTATCTGGACGTGAATCTTTACAATTATCACAGCGTCTGGTCGTGCGAGTACCCGCCGTCCCAGAAACTGACGCCGCTCAGGTTTGCCCTGGCCACCGACGTCCTCCGCACTCCGGTGTTCCAGCCCTCGCAGATGATTGGCAAGATGGACCACTTCGTCATCTTCCCGAATTTCGTGATCCTGCTGGTCCAGATCGGCCTCACGACAACCTATGTCACCTACAATCTATGGCCGCTCGCCGTCGATCGGACGATCTGGGAAATCCGCATGCACTTCACGGAGCCGGTGAGTGTACGCGAGCAGCTTCGGCAGGAATATTTCAAGTGCTTAACCCTGGACACGCTTCAGGAGGATATGATCGCCCATGAGAACGTGTATGCGGGCCTCGCCACCGGCGCGATCTCGCATGTGGTTCTGCAGGACGACGAGGTGCCGCTGCGCTTCTTCCACAAGACGGTGGAGGATCATGTCGGATTCTACCGGAGCGCATGACCGGCGGTTCCGTAATGGATGAGGGAAGGAACGACGATGACTGAGTCTCTGCTGCCCGATGGATTCGATGATCTGGCGCCGTTTGTGGACTGGGCGCTGGAGTCGGAACGGGAGAGAACCGAGAAGAAGGTGACGGCCACGATGGACGAGACCCGCGCCTTCTACGACGCGATGATCCCCCGGTTTCACGAGATACTCGATCATCTGGACAGCTACTTCGGCGAAACCATGCCGGCCGGCGCACACCGCCTCTACCTGATGTCGCTGTCGCTCGTGGAGATCGCCACCCTCGTCGAACTCTACAAACAGCCCGGAGCCGTCGAAGCCTGCGACCCGCTGCGTTTCGTCCGCAAGGATTGAAAGGGGCGGCGTCCTCAAGGGCTCCACGCGCTCGTAGAGCAACCGCTCGCTTCTCGGAGCTGTTGAAAAACCCTTCCCCGCCTCATCCTGAAT
>WTGD01000064.1:0-7425 GCA_011523725.1 Nitrospinota bacterium | reverse complement strand
ATCCTGAATAGCGGCCCTTCGACAAGCTCAGGGCAGGCTCCGCCGTTCCCCCCACCTTCCTCACCCTGAGTAGCCGCCGAAGGCGGCGTATCGAAGGGCAATCGCGACCAATGCGGGGTTGTTGAAAAACCTCTTCTCGCTCGGCTTTGTCCACCGCCGTCATTCCGGCGAATGCCGGAATCCAGAGCCGAGGAGAGTGGCGACGCTCCGGTTTTTCATCCCCCATTCACTGGTGGGAATACAGAAGAAACAAAAAACAAAGGCAAAGTCCCTGGATTCCGGCATTCGCCGGAATGACGAACAAAACCGCATTCGCCCGTAGTAGGGCGGCCCCCTATGGCCGCCCTACCCTCCGTGGCCGCCCGCATTGAATATCTCTATCCCCGTGGTTGCTTCGCATGGACAGGCACGGGGCCTGTCCCTACACCCCCTCGTGTCGATTCCTCCTCCCCGTCCGCGTCGAACCTTCATTTTTTCAACAATCCCTTCTTCCGCCGTTGTCGAGTCGTGAAAACACCGGATCCGGTCGATCTGCACAATGAATCGCTAACGGTACCCCCGGTGCCGTTCCCCAATCAACAGATTTCGAGCCTGTTGTCTTGCGTCTACTCACCGGAAACCGGCTTTGGGAGCTCCACGCTGACGGTCACGACCTCCACGCCGTGGTATTGCTGGTGGCGAACCGAAGACGCGAGGTGACGCAGAAGCCGGAGCGACACCTCCTCCTCGATAACGATTTCTTCCGTCTGCTCACCGAGCAGGGCGACCTGATCCTCGAGGTTCACTCCCTCGCCCCTTGCGGCGATGAACTCGAGAACCGCTCCGCTGCCCGCTTTTTTCGCGAGCAGTACGAGGCGCCTCCCTCCGCTTTGCTCCTCTTCTTCACCTTGCCTGAGCAGCGTCAGCAAAACCTCCTCGCAGACGCCGCCCAGACGCCTCGCCATCCCCTCATCCCAGCCGCCGCCCGAGGCGAATCCGCCGAGAAACTCCTTGAGCTCCGGCAGGGATGAGGTGTCGAGCGCCGCTTCCATACGGCTCGAGCGGGGTTCGGTGATCTCCACGAACAGGGTCATGATGATGGCGACGAGGCCGCCGGCCGTCATCCCGTTGTTCATCAGGCCGCCCGCGAATTCCGAGAAAAACTCCGGGAAGACGACCCCGCTCTGAAAAGCCACGCCGAGCCAGAACGAGACGCCGACGATCAGGCTCTTGCGATAGTCGATCCCGTCCTGAACGATCATCTGCACGCCGATCATGAAGAGGATCGCCATCATCACGACGAGATAGGCGGCGAAGACCGGCCCCGGTATCGCCAGCACCACGGCGAGCGCCTTGGGCAGAAACGCCAGCGCCAGGAACA
Source organism: Nitrospinota bacterium (assembly GCA_011523725.1). GTDB lineage: Bacteria > UBA8248 > UBA8248 > UBA8248 > UBA8248 > Bin107. The sequence continues at coordinate 6,065 of WTGD01000064.1, read as the reverse complement.
CGGCGCCGGCGGCGAGCCCGACATGGCGGGCCGCGACTCCGGTGATTTGGGCCAGGGATGCGCCTGTCGTATAGGACGTGTTCGGCACCGTTCCCGCGAGGCCGGAGAGGAGATTGCTCAGACTGTCAGTGGCCACCGCGCCCTGCACCGCCCGGAAATCCACCGCCCGGGGCCTGCGCCAGGAGACGCGCTGAGCGGCGGCGGCGCTGCTGATCGTCCGGATGGCGCCGATCATGGCCGCCAGCAGGAACCCCGGAAGAAGCGACCAGAAAACAGGCCCGAACCCGAGAGCGAGGCCGGGCCATTCGACCCGGGGAAGACCGATCCACGAAGCCTCGGCGACGCGGGCCGTGTCGTAAATGCCGAAAAAGACGGCGACGAGCGAGCCTGTGAGGACACCGAGGACAGGCGCCCAGAGGCGAAGCGTCCCACTCGCCTTGAGGGTGAGGCCGCAGATGACGAGCACGGTCGCCAGAGCGCTCAACGGAGCGCCCAGGGGCGGGCTGCCGTCTGGCACGTTCTCGAGCAGCTTGAGGACGGGCGACATCACCGAAACCGGGATCAGCATGAGCACCGTTCCCGATACGGACGAGGTCAGGACCCGCCGAAACAGCGAGAGCCGATCGGATATCAGGAACTGGAAGAGCGCCGCGACGACGACCAGGGTGGCGAGGGTTGCGGCTCCTCCCTCGGCGAGCGCCTGAATGGATACTGCGATGAAAGCCGCGGAACTGCCCATCATGAGCACATGGCCCATCCCGAAACGCCCGAGCCGGAGCGCCTGAAGCATCGTGGCTCCGCCCCCGATAACGACGGCGGCGAACACGGCCCACGAGAGATAGGCTTCGCTCTGGCCGGCGGCCCGCATCACAACCGTCGTGATCAATATTGTGGCGGATACGCTGATGGCGGTGAGTTGCAAACCGAGAATGAAGGCGAGCGGCATCGGCGGCTTCTCATCGGCCTGAAAGCGGAGGCCCGAATCATTCGAACTCATGCCGCAACCGATCTCCGGCAATGGAGGTTCCCAGCGGCCAACCTTGCCGTTCTCATCCGTGAATTCCCGGATTCAGGAGGTCGTGAAGCTCGAGGAATTCCCGCACCACGGCTACGCATTCCTCGGGTTGCTCGATTTGAAGAAAATGCGTCGCCTCGGGCAGGAAATCGTAGTCCATTGTCGAGATATGACTCAGGTCGAATGTCGGCAGAAACGAGTACGGCAGCATGGGGTCGGCGCCGATGACTTTCGTGGGACAACGAAGATTTTCCAGATCCACCCAGACGGCGAAAGCCCTGGCGTGGTTTATGATTTGCGCTTCATAGTCACGGGGGCACCTGAGTTCGTAATCCTCTCCGCTTGCGGATTCACGAAGCGTCGTCCGTGCGAAGAGATCATGAACTCCGGGGACGACGCGGCTGAAAGAAGGCATGTACCGGAGAAAATCCACGCACTCATCAATGGAACTGAACCTTTCCGAGCGGCGCAGGGTCATCTCCGTGCAGCGCCGGGTGGCCACGTCGAATTCTTCGGGGTAATCATCGGGCTTGCACACCGGCGGATCGAACAGGACGCGCGCCGCGAATCCGCTGCCCTGGGTGGGCGAGAGAAGCGAGGTCAGTGCCGAAACCGAGTGGAACAGGCCTGTTTTCGGCTTCTCGCCGTACTCACGGTCTATCACTTCCAGAATGTGGTCGTGGTCATCGACAAAGGAAGGAAGGTTATGCCCTCTTTGGGGGCCGAGGGGGTTCCAGCCATGGTTCCTGAGGTCATAGACGATGAGATCGAAATCCTCGGCGAGCAATGACCAGAAAGGGTAGTAGAGGTCGATGGCGAGGCCGTTGCCGTGGCTCAGGACGAGCCTTGGGCCCGCCGGATTCCCGTGGCGCCGCAGGATGATGACGGTCCCGTCTTCCATGCGGACTTCGTGAACGGACAGCGGTTCGGGTATCTCCCAGACTTTGTCTGAAGTCGTCATTGCGTCTCGATCTTTCCGGAGAGTCATCTATCGGGCGATGGCGTCTCCCATATTGCAGGAAGTGCAGGGGTTCATCAAATGGAAGGACCCGGCTTCGGGATCACGCCGGATCCATGCGTCCTCACGCACCCTTCGTATCGGGAGCCGGGTCCAGTTCGTGAGCGACGGCGGCGGCGAAATCCGCGTTGCCCAGATATTCGAGTTTCCATCCGACATCCGGCATGTGGGGAAACCTGAATATGCCCTTTCTCGCGCCATGCCGCATGGGCGATGGAATCTCGAATCGGGATGGGTCCAGGGAAAAGCCCGTGCCGAGCGCCTTGATCAGCGCTTCCTTGAGCGTCCAGAGCGTGAAGAACAGGTAAAGTTTTTCCCGTCCCCGCGCCGATGCGAAGTCGGCCTGTTCGCCCGGGCCGAACACGACCTCGCTTACGCCGTCGAGATCGATGCGGGCGACGCGCTCCTCCACGTCCACGCCGAGCCGCCCTTGCGGCGCAAGCGCTATCAATCCATGTCTGCCGCTGTGACTGACGTTGAAGCTGACGGGAACCGCCCTCCCGTCCACCAGCGCGAACGGCTTGCCGTGCCCGGAGACGTCGAACTCGAGTTTTTCACTCTCGCAGCCGAGCCGGCGGCAGAGCATGGCGCGCAACGCCGCGCGGCAAAGGGCGAATTCGCGCCGGGGGCGTTCGTATCGAAACCGGCGCAGGCGGTCCTTCTCTTTCTCATCGAGCCACGAAAAGGCGTCCGCCTCGCGCTCCTCATGAGGCGTCAGGTCGACATGCGCGACGAGAATATCGTCGATTTCACGAAACGTGCGGAACCAGGAACCGGGGGCGTCAACAGACATGGGAACTCAGTCTTTCCGCGAACGCCGGAGCCGTCGCCGATGCGCCTCGAAAACAAGGGCCAGCCCGACAGGACTGGCCCTTGCTCGCGACCGATACTGGTTGCAGAATCTCCACGAATCCGGTGTTCTTCTCCGCAGTTGCCTACATTTTCCTGATTCCGGGACGATGCGCAACCGGCCGTCGGCTTCAGGAAAGATGGTTAATCAAATCCCTCAACGTGCCGAAGCCTGCAGCCTGTTCGGGAGAAAGATCGACTCCGAATTCCTCGTTGACGGTTTTCAGAAAGTTCACGGAATCTATCGAGTTCACGCCGAGATCGCTGACGTTCGCATCCAGCTGAGAGCGATCCGAAATACCCAGATGTTTCTCTACGAGAGCTCCTACTCGTTCTTCTACTGATGCCATGGCTTACTCCTTCAAAGAGAAATTGGAAATATGAGTCCCCGACCTCATGCTTAGCGAATCCGCATTATATGGCAAGAGGACTTTTTGTCAAGATTTCAAGGCTTGTCGAACCAGAAGCGCCGGCGCTGAAACGGGTAGCCCGGCAGCGAAATCCGGCGTCTCTTCTCTCCGGCGAACAGTCCGGCAAAGTCGATGGCGAGCCCCGCCTCATACGCCCGCGCCACCGCCTCCGCGAACCCGGGCCCGCTTGCCGAAGCTTGCCCCAGGCTCGAAAGCATCACCGTCGGCGCGGCGCCGTTCCCGCTCACTCCGGCGTCGCCCGGAAGCTCCGGCCAGGCCGATGCCACCCGCTGCGACAATATCGAATCCGCGCCGATCTCCACGACGACCTCCACCCCCAGCTCCGCGAGCGTCCCTGCGCATCCATCGAACGCCGCCGGCGCGTGCGCCTGCCTGCGCCAGTACGCCCCATCGAGCGTCTCGCCCGGCCCGAGCGCCCGGCCCGTCACCTGATTCAGCAGCGTGAGCGAAGGCAGCGCCGTCACGACGCCTTCCAGCGCCGTTTCCAGATCGTCCAGGGCCGCCTCGGTTCCTTCGTCTCCCGAGATTGCCTCCATCAGCGCACCTCGCCGCGCCGCGAAACGCAAGCCCTCCTCCAGCGTGAACACGCCCGCCGCATGCGCCGCCGCTATCTCTCCCGAGCCGGCGCCGAATACCACGTTCGGGCGAATCCCGACGCTCCCCCAAAGCGCCGTGAGGGCGCTTTCGAGCGCAAAGGCCGCCGGCTGCGCCCATGCCGGATCGCTCAAGCCGCTACCGGCCTGCCCGAACATCACGCCCAGCAGCGAGACGCCGCGTTCCACCCGGAGCACTTCGTCGCAGCGATCCAGAACCGCCCGCGCCACCGGCTCGCTCTCATACAACTCCTCTCCCATGCCGATATGGCGGCTGCCTTCTCCGGCGTAGGCGAAGGCCACCTTCATCGCCGCCTGCGGCTTCTGGTTCCCATCGGACTCCGCGAGCGCTCTCAAACCTTCCCGTAGCGACGCGGCGTCCTCGAATACGACGCCCGCGCGGTGGGCGAAATGACTCCGCCCCACGGCAGTCGTCCAGGCCATATCGGAAAGCAGCGGCTCGGCCGCTATGCTCCCGGAGGAAAGCGCCCCGGCGCACTCATCCAGCCAGGAGAGATACCGCCCCGCTGACTCGCGAAGCGCAGCGCCCGATTTGCCCGACAGTGGAAGCATCCGCGTCCGGCGCGGGCGCAACTCGTCCGCCGCCTGAGACTCCGGGACCGAATCCGGCAGCGAAACGGCGATGGGCTGCGCTGACCCCGCAGGCAAGCCTCGCCCGGCGTCTGCCGCGGCGTCTTCTTCCGGCGCGTCGTACCCCTCCACCAGAACGTGCGCGTTCGTCCCCGAAAGGGCGAAAGCGCTCACCCCCGCCCGGGGCGGGCGATCAGGAGCAACGGGCCAGTCCATCGCTTCGGACGTCACCCGCACCGGCAGCGCATCCCACTCCATGTGCGGATTCGGGTTATCGAAATGCAGGTGTTTCGGAATGATTCCGTTCTTCATCGCCAGCATGACTTTGATCAGGCCGGCGATCCCCGCCGCCGATTCCAGATGCCCGATGTTCGTCTTTACCGTGCCGAGCAGGAGCGGGCGGTCCGGAGCGCGTCCTCGCCCGTACACCGCCGCCGCCGCGCGAACCTCTATCGGGTCGCCCAGTTGCGACCCCGTCGCATGCACTTCCAGGTAATCCACTTCGGAGGGCGGAATCCCGGTCCGGGCGAGTGCATCCTCGAGCACCTGCTCCTGCGCCGTGCCGTTGGGCACCGTCAGCGCGGCGCTCGCGCCGTTCTGATTCACCGCCGATCCCTGCACCAGGCCCCAGATGCGGTCACCGTCCGCTTCCGCGTCGCTCAGGCGCTTCAAGACCACCACACCGCACCCTTCGCCGCGAACGAAACCGTCCGCGGCCGCATCGAAGGTCCTGCACCGCCCGCTCGGCGACAACATCCCGAATTCCGCCATGAACCTCGTGATCGGAGGGGAGAGCACCGCGTGCACGCCCCCGGCCAGAGCCATATCCACCTCGCCCCCCCGGAGGGCGGCGGCCGCCTGATGCACCGCCACCAGCGCCGACGCGCAGGTCATGTCCAGCGGAACCGCAGGCCCCATCAGACCCAGCGCGAAGGCGATCCGCCCGATGGCCACGCTCGGGGCGGTGCCGAGATAACTGTCGTCCAGACCGCTGGCCGCAACCAGATCCCGGTATTCGCTGCCGCCCAGCCCGACGTACACCCCGGCGCGCGCGCCCTTGAGCGGAGCCGGGTCGATGCCAGCGTCCTCGAGCGCCCCCCAGCTCGTCTCCAGCAACATCCTCTGGCGCGGGTCCATCATCCGCGCCTCAATCGGCCTGATGCCGAAGAAATCCGCGTCGAACCGGTCGAGCCCTTCGATGTACCCGCCGCGCCGGTAGATGGATTCATCGGCGGCGGGGTCTCCGAGAGCGCCGCTCCAGGAGCCGGAATCGCGCCGGCCCTCCGCCACCGCGTCGGCGCCCGCTTCGAGCAGACGCCAGAAGGCGGAAATATCAGGCGCGCCCGGGAACCTGCACGCCATGCCGACGACCGCGATTCGCTCCTCCTCGCGCGGCGCCACAGGCCGCCGCTCCGGCTCGGGTTGCGCCTGTGGTGCGGGCGCAGGGCCGGTTTCGCCGATATCGCCGAGTTCCTCCGCCAGATGGCGGGCGAGCACCGCGATGTCGGGATAGTCGAACACCACGGTGTTCGGGGCGGTCGCCACCGGCAGCATGAAGGCACAGCTGG
>WTGD01000002.1 GCA_011523725.1 Nitrospinota bacterium | reverse complement strand
GAATTACGAGGATCAATTCCGCATTTGCAAATCGCCTCGGATAGCCGCTTTCTTCAAAATGGCGGGAACATTCAATACCGACGGCCCATCGAGTCTCAACGATATTTCGATCTCTTCTCCTTTGCTCACCAGGCACTCCCTCTCCCCATCGAAGGCCAGCACCCTATCATCTGGCGCTCGATATTTCACGGGTTCGCCTGGTTTGACTATCTCGTGTTCCATCACCTGGGCGGAAGCAACCTGCCCGGGCCCGATCGGTGAAAGGACTCGGTGATTGGTTTTGCTCTTCGGCCCCAGCTTCAACCACAGTCCCAGGGGTTCGTTTGCACCTATCGGACGCAAACTCGCGCCTAAAGAAGAAAGTCCCAAACGCCCAGGTTCGCTCCTCGTGAGTGCCAGTGAGTCTACGCGTCCGATATCCCAAATTGCGCGCGCCCCATAGAATGATTCCTTGAGGATGGCGATATCAACCAAGGCTTTTTCGGAGTTGCCGTTCAGGTTCACGTGGAGTTGTTTTGTAACTTGCTTCTCGCTTCCATAGGCTCTCGGGTAAAGGGCATATAAAGCTGCGGCCATACCGGCCACAGTCCCTTCCCATGAAAAGGGAAAGGCATTGTTCGTTCCGGTCGATAAAGGGATCAGAGGAATCCTGCCGCATCCTTTGGCGACAGCGCGGCAAGTACCATCGCCTCCAAGAACAACAATGCACCGAACTCCCAGTTCATCGAGTTTCCGAGCCGCGTTCGTGGAATCGACCGTCTCTCCCCTGGCATCCACCTCAAAGAGTTTCACTCTTGAGTTTTTGTTCTCATGTCGAAAACCATCAACTGCAACGGCACCCAAGGAACCAAGGTCGTTGAATATCAGGATATTATCCAGACCCATTGCTGCAAGGCCAGCCATCACGCGGCGAAGCATCAAGACTTTTTCGTTATTGCTGAAAGAACTTGCCAGCGCCACTAACCTGCGGATGTCTTTGCCTGATTGCGGGTTGGCTATAATTCCGACACTCGCCACTTCTTCTCCTTTATTTATTGCCAAGAAAGAAATTCTAAATTCCTGTAAAATCAAGATTACATCGAATCGGCGAAAAGGGCGAAGCATCGCTCATGTTCCATTCCTCTACTCAATGAGATGGCTCGCGATATGAAAGCGAAACGCCGTAGATCCCTCAAAAGAGAAGCGCGCGCCATCTTCCGGGCCGGACTAAATGCCGTTCATGCCGGTGAAGCAATTTATAAATATATGAAAATTGAAAGGGAAAAGGGACAGGAGTATCTCGTTTGCGGCAAACAAAAAATATCTCTGGATGAAACGGAGCGAATCTTCGTTTTGGGAGCGGGAAAAGCGAGTTCCCAGATGGCGTGTGCGGTTGAGCGGAGTCTCGGAGAGCGAATTGATGGCGGCGCAGTCGTCACCCAATACGGCTATGCGGAAAAATGCCGGCACATTGAAATTCTCGAAGCCTCGCACCCAGTTCCCGATATTTCAGGCTTGGAAGCCTCCCGAAAAATAGAAAAACTGGCTGCTGAAGCTCGAAAAGAGGACTTGGTGATATTCCTGCTCTCAGGGGGAGGCTCCGCTCTGATGCCCGCGCCTGCGCCCGGAATTTCTCTTGAGGATAAACAATCCGTTACGAATTCGCTCCTGCGAGCAGGCGCCCGCATAGAAGCTCTCAATTGTGTGCGAAAGCACCTCTCCGAGCTAAAAGGCGGGAATCTGGCCCGAAAAGTTTTTCCTGCCCGTATGTGCGTTCTTCTTGTCTCTGACGTGATCGGCGACCCCCTCGATGTCATCGGGTCAGGTCCTGCTATTGGTGATTCGACCACATTCCTACAGGCAAAAGCATGTCTACAGCGCTATGGATTATTCCAAGAAATACCTGAAGCAGTCAGAAAAAGAATTGAAAGCGGCTGCAACCATAATATCCCGGATACCCCTGCTCCCGGAGACAAGATATTCAAACGGGTAAGCCATCATGTGGTGGCGAACAACAAAATCGCCCTCCGGGCCGCATATGAGAAAGCAAAATCAATAGGCTACAATGTTAAGGTGCAAACGAATTCCCTCAGTGGCGAAGCCAAGGAAGTAGGTAAATCAATCGCAGAAGACGGCAAGATGATTTCAGGCAGTTCTCGCAAAAGACGCTCGCCACAATGCCTGTTATATGGTGGCGAAACAACAGTGAGAGTGGTGGGAGGTGGTATAGGCGGCAGGTGTCAGGAACTCGCTCTATCTTTCGCCATCGAAATTTGCGGGCATGAAAATATCTGTCTTCTCGCTGCAGGTACCGACGGAAGAGACGGCCCCACAGAAGCCGCAGGTGCGATTGTCGATGGAAGAACCGCAAAAACGTCGCAAAATCAAGGGCTTGACCCAAATGGCTATTTGCGCGATAATAACAGTTACCATTTCCTCCACCAGAGGCACGCGTGCATACGCACCGGGCCGACTGGAACCAACGTAATGGACTTGGTGATTATGTTGTTGAATTAGCGACATCACGTAAATCTTGGCGGTTATCCGTAATTCCGCGGGTCGCCCAATCGCCGGGAAATTCACAGGACATGCTCATGACGTATATCCGCTTGGCTATTATCGCCGCCATGGCGATCTTGATGGCCACCCAATTGCTTGGCTCTGCGTCCGCCCAGAAGGAAAAAGTGGTCGTGACGGACTTCAATTTGAGTCCGGCTCAGGAAAATTCCAGACAATTGCCAAAAGGATGGGCGCTCAAGGTATGGCATGGAAAGGCCGATGTTCGATTAATCTGGGATCAAAACAAGGATGGGAAAGTGCTTCGGATGCGAAGCGAAAAAGCGTCCGTTTCCATTCACCGGGAAGTGAAGCTCGACCTCAAGAAATTTCCGGTTCTTTCATGGAAATGGAAGGTGACGAAACTTCCGGAAGGTGCGGATGCGAGAAATGTTGAATCCGACGACCAGGCGGCTGGTGTTTATGTCGTATTTCCTCGGTTTCCCAGTCTTATTAACAGTCAGCTCATTGGCTACGTCTGGGAGACGAGTGCTCCAGAGGGTACGATTTTAAGGAGCCGCAAAAATCCAATGGTCCACTATATCGTCATCAGAAGCGGTATCGATAATCTCGGTAAATGGATAACTGAAAGACGCAATGTAATGGATGATTATCGAAGGGTATTTGGTTCTGAGGCACCGAAAGTCGGTGGCATCGCGTTGATGATCGATACAGACGACACGCTTTCTGATGCAGAGAGCTATTTCGCAAAAGTCGAATTCAAAGGTGACACCTTGAGGGTTTCTGCTACCGGGGATATGGTCGCCTCGCTAAAGTAGCCCAATCCATTGCCTGGACTTACGAATGATTGAGGACATGTTAGATTTTCGTTCTCTTTACAGAGCATCCTTATCAGGCAGATAAACAGGGAACGATTCGTCTGAACCGAGGTTTTGACAATTGCCCGGCAGCGAAATCTATGTTGGTTTTGATCTTGGGGGCTCTTTTCTAAAGGCATCGTCTTTCAGCATGGATGGAGCATTACAAGAACGATCCTCCATAGATACGCAACGGTGCCAGAGGGCGGAAGATTACCTCGACTTGTTCAAGGATGCGATAAAATCCCTCTCTACGGGTAAACATCTCAAAGGCATCGGGGTCGCCGTTGCGGGCGTTCTGGATTTGGATGCCGGCAAAGTCGTCGACTCCCCCAACTTGCCCGCTCTTTGTGGAGTTCCCCTTCTCGGGATGTTGGAAAACTCCTTCTCCCCTATTCCGCTGCAGATGATGAACGATGCGAATGCCGCTGCGTTGGGGGAGTATTTCGCCGGCGCGGGCGAAGGATATGAGAGCATGTTCATTATCACGCTGGGCACCGGCGTGGGTGGAGGTTTCGTTCAAAATGGAGAACTCTGGAGGGGCACGACCGGAATGGCGGGAGAAATTGGCCATATGGTAATCGAAAAAAACGGCAAGCTATGCACTTGTGGCTCTCGTGGGTGTCTGGAGGCATATTTTTCGAGTTGGGCCCTGGAAAGAGATACCAAAACCCATGCGGAGCAACACCCAGATTCCGCTATCGGGTCGATCGGTGAAATATCACCGATTTTATTGGCCGAACTCGCTGGTTCCGGAGACCATGACGCAAGAGCAATATGGGAAAACGGCGGTCATGCACTTGGGGTTGGAATCGCCAACATCATGAATTTGCTAAATCCGGCAAGCATCGTTCTCGTGGGAGGGCTGATGAATGCCAAGGAACATTTCCTGCCGAGTGCTCAGAGGGCTTGGGAGGCGAATTCTTTCGAGCAAGCGAGTAGTTCATCAAAAGTTTTTTTGGGCAAACTGGGAGAATGGGCAGGCGTCCGGGGCGCCATTCAACCTTTTTTGAGATCGGCGCAATGCTGACAGTCTACAAATAGTCTTTTCCCGATTATTCGAGAATCGCACACGAGCGACTTTTACTTTCAACGAGAAAAATCGCGGTGCTATGAATCGGTGTTGATTTCCGGTAATTTCAAATCATATCCGTAATGATACAAATCAGTTATAGCCTCTACTTCATGTAGACTCTTCAGTCTCATATCTCCTTTGCCATTCTTCCTGAATATGGTCTGGAAATTTTTCATTTTCCTGCTTGACATATATTATAAAGACAAGTAACATTGTTAATGATATTTAACATTATTGATTTTGATTAACAATAGCTTCTTTCAACTCGAAAAGGGGTTTACACCATGACGCCACAGACGCACCACTCGCGCGGGTCCCTATCACCCAGTCTGGAGCACTATCTTCGCGCCATATTCGACCTTCAGGAAAGCAAAGGATACGCGCGCGTGACGGATATCGCCTCTATGCTGGGTGTGGCGAAGCCGGCGGTTTCCGCCGCGGTGAAGACACTCCGCTCGAATGGGCTCGTATCTCACCGTGTCTACGAAAGCATTCTATTGACGGAAGAAGGCGCAAAACGAGCCAAGGGCGTGTCGGGAAAATTCTCTATTTTGATGCACTTTCTCACGGACGTTTTGGGAGTAGAAGAAGAGCAAGCTTTTGTCGACGCTTGCGTGATGGAACACTACGTAAGCGGGAACTCCATAGACAGGCTTCTCGATCTGTTGCGCTTTTTCGAAGAAAACGGCAATCAGGAAATCTTGGAGAAATTCAATCAATTTCGGCGCTCGTGTGAGAGCGTCGATACATGCCCGACATGTTCTTACCATTGCGATATCAGTGTCATCGATTTCGACGACCTGACGAAAAAATAGGGAAATTTGAACGACGAAATGGAACCCAGTCTGTGACTTAAGACTTTGTTGTCACACGGCTCGCTCTTGAGCCTTATTCACACAAATAGGCCATCTGGTCGACACCTCTAGACAGGAGATGGAACTTATGTTTGCTGTACCGAACGGGACAAGGCGTGTGAGGTTGTACGTTGGAATTGCTATGATTGTCATGGTGGCAGCCTTGTCGCTGGGCAAGACTGCGGCCAGCACCGAAGAGGTCGTCAACCTCTACTCTTACCGGCAACCATTTCTCATCAAGCCGATGTTAACAGAGTTTACGAAAAAAACGGGCATCAAAACCAACGTCGTTTTCGCGAAAAAAGGCATGCTGGAGAAAATCAAGGCAACGCCAGGAGCAGCAGACGCTGTATTGACCGTGGACATCGGGCGTCTCCACGACATGGATGAGGCCGGATTGTTGCAGCCGGTGAAGTCGAAAGTACTGGAGCAGAACATCCCCTCCTCCTATCGTCATCCCAAGGGCCATTGGTTTGGTCTCACAACGCGTGGACGCGTTATATACGCCAGCAAAAAGCGCGTAAAACCGGGTGCAATCACCCGCTATGAGGATCTGGCTGATCCGAAGTGGAAAGGCAAGATTTGTACGCGTTCCGGCAAGCATGTCTACAACGTATCCCTGTTTGCCTCCATCGTAGCGCATTCAGGCAAAGCGAAAGCCAAGAAATGGCTGGTGGGCCTCAAGTCCAACCTGGTCCGTAAGCCCCAAGGCAACGACCGTGCGCAGGCGAAGGCTATTCACTCGGGAGAATGCGATCTCGCTTTGGCCAATACGTACTACATGGCGAAAATGGCGACAAACAAGAAAAAGAAAGTTCAACAAGAATGGGCGAAAGCCGTATACATCATTTTCCCCAACCAAAAAGACAGGGGAACGCATGTCAACATCAGCGGCGCCGCCGTTACCAAACATGCGAAAAACCGGGGAAACGCGGTTCGCCTCATTGAGTTCTTAAGCGGTGAATATGCGCAAAAACTGTATGCCGACCAGAACTATGAATACCCGTTGAAAAAGGGCGTGAAGACCCATCCGATCGTCGATTCATGGGGAAAATTCAAGGCCGATACAATCAATTTGGCCGAAGTGGCGAATAAGCGGGCTACCGCCTCCAAGCTGGTTGACCAGGTAGATTACAATAACTTCAGCCCCAGCAATTAGCGGCTAGTATCAAGACCCCAAAAGCCTTATTATCCTCCTTGCGGGTACAGGGCTTTTGGGGTCTTTTGGTTTATATAAAAAGGTTTCGAGAAGTAATTTTTCAAGGTAGATCTAGTAGCAGGGATGGCATGAGTGTAGGAGATGGATTGAACATAGAAGCCTTCCCTAGGCGTTTTGCGAAAAGGTTTCAATTAGATTTCTGGACGAGCGGAACTCTTCTGCTCGCTTTTTTCATAGCGGCTCCTCTACTGGCAGTTAGTATATTCGCCCTTCAGCCTAGCGGTGACATCTGGCACCACCTACTCACTACCGTATTGTCGCGCTATGTAATGACCACAATCGGTCTGATGGTGGGAGTAGGCATAGGCACACTTCTCATCGGTACCGCCACCGCTTGGCTGGTAACTCTATGCCGATTTCCGGGACGACGAATCGTCGAGTGGGCGCTGCTCTTACCCATGGCGATGCCGACATATGTCGTGGCCTATGTCTATACCGACGTGTTTGAATTTGCGGGTCCGGTGCAGACGCTGTTGCGTAACATCTTTGGGTGGGAATCGAGTCGCGACTACTGGTTTCCGGAAATACGTTCCTTACGCGGTGCTATTTTCGTAATGACGCTTACACTTTATCCGTATGTTTACTTGCTCGCGCGCGTGGCTTTTGTTCAACAATCGGTTTGTATATTGGAGGTGAGTAGAACTCTGGGCAAAACCGCGTGGCAGAGTTTTATTTCCATTGCCCTGCCCTCGGCACGCCCATCGCTGGTCATCGGTGTGAGTTTGGTTCTGATGGAAGCGCTGAATGATTTTGGAACGGTTGATTTCTTTGCCGTGGAAACGCTCACAGCTGGAATCTTCGATGTGTGGCTCAACATGAACAATCTCTCAGGTGCCGCTCAACTTGCCGTTGTCGCCCTGTGTTTTGTCTTGCTTCTATTATGGGCGGAGAGAAAATCACGCACCAATCAAAGGTATTTTAATACTTCCACGAAATATCAAGCCCTTCCAAGTTACCAGTTGCGGGGCATAAAGATGTTGGGTGCGGTGATCTCGTGTTTGTTGCCAATCGGATTCGGCTTCATTCTGCCAGCATCTATTTTAGGCTATTACGCCTGGAACTATTATGAGGAAAGCATTTCACATGATTTTTATTCCATTCTTTCAAATAGCCTGGTTTTATCATCCCTGAGCGCAGCCCTATCCGTATTGGCAGGCATTTTTCTGGCGTATGGCGCCCGTCTCCAGGAAAACCCGCTGCTCAAATCGGCTGCAAGGTTCGCCAGTGTTGGATATGCTGTACCCGGTGCAGTTCTCGCCGTCGGCGTCCTGATACCCATGGGCAAAATAGATGTATTCATCCAAGGGTTTCTTAATAATGTTTTTGGCATCTCCACAGGACTGCTGTTTAGCGGCACGATCGCAGCTGTCACCTATGGATATCTGACTCGTTTCCTGGCGCTTTCCTATGGCACCATGGAAGCCAGCCTGATGAGGGTTACGCCCAACATGGATGGTGCCGCTCGAACGCTTGGCCTGGGGCCTGGCAAGACTCTGAAGCGAATTCATTTGCCCATGCTCCGTGGCGGTATCCTGGCGGCGGCGATATTGGTGTTTGTAGATACGATGAAAGAACTTCCCATGACAATCATATTGCGTCCGTTTAACTTTGAAACGCTGGCCACACAGGTGCACCAACTGGCTACGGATGAACTTTTAGAAGAAAGTGCTCTTGGCTCTTTGAGCATCGTTGCGGCAGGTTTATTGCCCGTCATTTATTTGAGCCGCACCATCCAAGGGGCGCGCCCCGGAGCAGGAAAATGAGGACCACGCTCTAAATGACCAAGCTCGACATCGAAAATATCTCGCACTCATATGGAAACAAAGAAGTCATCGAGAATTTGTCTTTGACTGTCGAAGAGGGTCAAGTCGCATGTCTGTTGGGGCCTTCTGGATGCGGCAAGACGACATTATTGCGGTTAGTTGCTGGGCTCACTTCGCTGCAAGCTGGAAGAATTCGCCTAGACCAAATTGTGATATCGGAACCTGCAAGTCGAATCCAAATGCCACCGGAAAAGAGAAACGTGGGATTCATGTTTCAGGATTATGCCCTTTTCCCTCACCTGGATGTTTTGCACAATATTACTTTCGGGCTCAATAATCCTTCACCGGAAAAACTGGCTGAAATACAAAGAGCCATGATCCAGATGGATATCGTAGAATTGACCGATGCTTATCCCCATACCCTGTCAGGAGGCCAGCAACAGCGCGTTGCTCTGCTTCGGGCATTGGCGCCTCTCCCCCGGCTTTTGCTTCTGGACGAACCATTTGCCGGGCTTGACATTAACCTGCGAGTCCAAGTGCGCGAGGATACCCTGGGGTTGCTTAAGCAAATGGGCGTTACAACGTTGATGGTCACGCACGACCCGCAGGAAGCGATGTATATGGCCGACCATATTTTGATCATGCGAGATGGAAAAGTTGAACAAGGCGGCTCGCCTCGTGAAATTTACCAATTTCCCGCTACGGAGTTCGCTGCTCGTTTTGTCGGGCAAACAAATATTTTACAGGGTATTGTTTTATCGGCTGGTTATGATGAGGTGATGACGAGCATTGGGCCCGTGCCGTGCCTCTCCATGCGAGACCTTGAATTCGGCACGGATGCTTTTATTTCCATTAGACCCGAGAGTTTTGAAATCGACTCGGACGGTCCCTTTGGGGCGAAGGTTTGCGCAATTCGTTATGTGGGACAATCTATCCTTTTGGAAGTCGAAATAATCGATGAAATAGGCAAAGGACACCGGCTAAAAATGCGTGTGCATCCTAATTTAAGGGTAGATGTCGGCGAAGAAATCAGGTTTCGCATTATGCCGGATTTCGTAACGGTGATTGAAGATCCACTCGATGATTAGTCGCCTTTCTTAGGAGTTCACCTATCGCATTCACGCTATCCAGTTCCTCGAGAACCATCGCCATTGCCATCAAATCTTCTGCCTCTCCAGGCGAGAGACTCCGATGGGCATTGTCCTTGAATTTCTCATACACATCTTCATCTGCGAATGGATTTTCAGCGCACCCTCTTTGATGTTTTTCTTCCTCGGTATAGATATTCCCATCATCAAGTCGAACTTCAACGACGCCAGGGAAGAATCTCGGAAAATCCTGTGTATCATCCTGGGTAAAGGAGACCTTATCCGCTAGGGCTAGAACTGCGGGGTTTGCTATTGCATTTTTTTCGAAATCATCTACGCCACACTGGCCCCTTACGAAAATACTGGCCAGACAATATGGCAAAGAGAATTTTGCATCGTATTCTCCCCTGGGTTTTCGTTTTGCTTCGATCGGGTCGAGCACCAAGTCGATTGCTCCCTTGGCAGCATGACAAATAATGCTTTTAATTTTCGTGTGCGGTATTTTCTCACGTTCTTTGAGGCGTAGTCCGGCATCCAAAAACGCATGAATCACATGGCCGCAAGGATAGGGCTTGAAACCAATGGCCAAGGTTTCCCAAGTTTCGCACAGGCCCCGTGTGAGTGCTTCCACCTCGAATTCTTCATCGCCGAGATGGCTTTTGAGCAAGCCGAATCTACCCTCGAATACTGTTTGCGGACCGGCGAAATTATGACTCGCGAGAATCGTGGAACAAATGCCACTATGCGCCGCCCAACCGGGATGAAGCGCCTTTACAGGACTCCCATTTTCTAAATATTCAAAGAGCCCGGCAGCCATGCTTCCACATATGCCAAGCGCCCAGTTCATTCTTTCAGCGCTCAATCCACTTTGAAGCGCATAGGCTATGGCGGCGCCAAAAGTACCGGCGATGGCCGTCATATGGAAGCCGCGGGCATGGAATTTCCCGGGAGCAGCTAACCCGATTCTGGTTTCCGATTCGAACCCGGCAACACAGGCACGAATCATATCCTTTCCTGTTTTCTGGAACTCTTCCGCGCCCGCGAATGCTGCTGGCACAACAGGCGCTGCGGTGTGGATGATTGACTTCGCGTGCGTATCGTCAAAATCGAGGGAATGACCCAGCGCACCATTCAAAAAAGCGGCGTTGGGCGCGGGCATTCGGCTTTTCCCCCCGATTGCGCTGCATGGCCCTAATTCATGTGAGACATTTTCAGAGTCCGAAATTTTTCCGGTCATGGCATTCGCCATTGCCCGCAAGGGTTTGTCAATTTTCGTGGAACAAGCTGCCAGTGCAATTCCCATGAAATCAAGAATCAATAATTTTGTCTGATGGATCACTGCTGGAGGGATGTCAGAAAATTCTAGGGCCTGAGAAAACCGGCACAATGTTTCACTGGGTGTTGATGACACGTGGTTACACTCCTTGCTGAATCTTCGGAAAAACTTCCTCGGTCATCATCTGCATCGTTTCCAAAACGAGAGATTGAGGCATCCCCGGCCATTGAATGCTCATAATGAGATGATTGATACCGAGCTCCGCCAGTTCTAATATGCTATCCGCTACTTCGTCTGGCGAACCAAGAACAAATCTATTTTCCAATAAATCATCAAACTGTTGTCCTAAATCGTCGTCTCCTTTGGGCATGGCTTTATCTTGACCCCAACGGTGGTATTCCCGATATTTGATCTCGAGATAGGGTCGGCTGAGTCGAATGGCTTCTGAACGATCTTTTGCGACGAACACCTCGCGGCGCATCGGGAATTCTTCTGGAAAAGGTTTGCCGATTTCATCCAGTGTTTGGCGGTAAAGCTCGATTTGGCGCTTTGTCGTATCAAGGCGATTATGCGGGTTCACATAATAACAATCTCCCAGTCTGGCGGCGCGGCGTATGCCCGCATCGCTGTTGGCTCCAATCCAGATGGGAGGATGTGGCTTCTGAATAGGTTTTAGTGGGCACGATGCTTCGATGAGCTCAAAGTGAGAACCTTGCATCGACACTTTCTCTTCTGACCAAAGTCGCTTGACGGCCTCCAGGTTTTCCTCAAGACGCTTTACCCTCTCCTTTTGCGTTGTGCCGAATCCCCTGAATTCCACTTCACGGTAGCCGAGCCCAGCGCCGAATATGAGCTTCCCGTTAGACATCACATCAATGGTTGCTAACTGCTCAGCGATATCCATCGGCTTGTGTAAAGATAGGAGTACAATGCCGGCATTGAGACGCAGTTTCGGGGCTTCTGCGTTTATGCGAGCGAGAAAAGGCAATTGCTGAAAATCCTGAAGTGGGTAAGCGCTATAGTGATTTCCTTTGGTGACCGATACGAACCCCAAGTCTTGGGCTCTTCTTGCTTGTTCCATCAATTCACAGAAACGAGACTGCATATCGTCTTCCAGGGTGAATTGACCTCTAAGCATGATTCCGAATTGCATTTCCATACCTTCTAGACAAGGAGAAAAGTATTATTTCGAATTAGGCGGTAAGATACCGCACACACAAGCATGGGAATATTGTTGCAGGATGTCATCTCAAAGATGCGCGGCGTTACGATCTTCCGCAGCAAAACTTGTATTTTTTGCCGCTGCCGCAGGGACAAGGTTCATTACGACCAACCTTGGGGGTGGTTCGTCTTACAGGGGTAGATGTCTGTATCGCCTCCCCGGCGGGAGCATCTCCAAATCCCGAAGCGTCAGCATGGGAAAACACCATCTCTTGTTCATGGCGCGATTCTTCCAGAGCAACATCCTCATCTGAAACATCGAGGCGATACATATAGAGCACCGTCTCTGCTTCGATTCTTTCTGTCATTGCTCCAAACATGTCGAAGGCTTCTTTTTTGTATTCGTTCAAGGGATTGATCTGAGCATAGCCCCTCAGCCCAATTCCCTCTTTGAGTTGTTCGATGTTGGTCAGATGGTCCTTCCACTGCGTATCCAATATCTGGATATATATGAGTTTGGAAAGTTCTAAGACAGTATCAGATTCAAAGCCATGGTATTTCTCCTCAAAAACGTTTTGCACGAGATTGTGGACTTTTTGAACAAGTTCATCTCTCAACTCCTCTTCGACATCTACTACCATGGGCTCGGAGGTTGAGAAAATGACTTTTTGCCCCTCCACTGTAGCATGGATCCCATATTGACTTTCTACTGCACCCGCGAAATCCTCCAGATCCCAATCTTCAAAATGTTCAGACTCCGGCAAATGCAAATCAACAATGGAATCAAGAATACCAGATGCGAACTCTCTGATTCGCTCGAGCACATCACTGCCTTCTAAAATTTCCCGGCGCATCGAATAGATGACTTCGCGTTGCTTGTTCATCACGTCATCATATTCAAGAAGATGTTTCCTCATCTCGAAGTGGTGCGCCTCAACACGTTTTTGGGCATTTTCAATGGCGCGCGTCACCATTTTGGCTTCGATAGGTACTCCCTCTTCCATCCCTAGTTTTTCCATTAAACCCTTAATTCTGTCAGAGCCGAAAATGCGCAACAGATCGTCTTCCAAGGAAAGGAAGAATCTCGAACTCCCTGGGTCTCCCTGTCTGCCAGAGCGACCGCGGAGTTGGTTGTCGATGCGACGACTTTCATGGCGCTCGGTACCTAACACGTGAAGGCCCCCTAGCTTGACCACTTCGTCATGCTCGGCTTGGCACGAAATTCGAAAATCCTTCAAAATCTCTTCATACTCAGGACCTTCATTCGTATTTGTTTTTGCAGAAGCGAGAAACTCCGGATTCCCGCCAAGGAGAATGTCTGTTCCACGACCCGCCATGTTTGTGGAGATGGTGACAGCTCCCTGGCGTCCTGCCTGTGCAATGATTTCCGCTTCTTTGCTGTGGTTTTTCGCATTGAGCACATGATGCGGAATACGTCTTCTCTTGAGGAACGCGGCGAGCTTTTCGCTTTTTTCTATGTTGATTGTACCCACCAATACCGGTTGTCCCCTTTTGTGGCATTCGAATATCTCATCCACGACGGCATCTATCTTTTCTCGTTCTGAACGATAGACCACATCGGGATATTCGGTTCGGATCAATTCACGATTCGTCGGCACAACAGCTACATCTATTTTGTAAGTAGAATTGAATTCCGCCGCTTCGGTATCCGCTGTACCGGTCATGCCGGCCAATTTGTTGTAGAGCCTGAAATAATTTTGGAATGTGATGGTCGCCAAGGTCACATTTTCTTCCTGTATCTTGACGCCTTCTTTCGCTTCTAGTGCTTGGTGGAGGCCATCACTGAAACGCCGGCCTGGCATCATGCGCCCTGTGAACTCATCGACGATGACAACCTCATTATCCTTCACGACATAATCGATGTCTTTGGCAAACAGGACATGCGCCTTTAACGCCTGCTCCACATGATGCAGGACCGTGATGCTGTTCATGTCATACAAACTTTGGTCATTCGCCATGATGCCGGAGCGTCGGAGAATTTTTTCGGCTTCATGCCCACCTGCTTCTTTTAGATTTACCGTTCTGCTTTTTTCATCGACGATCAGATATTCGTATTTTTTCTTGCTGATAACATCTTTACCACCTTCGACATATCCATCGTCTTCTTCCTCAATGTCTTTCTCAACAATGCCTTGTTGCTCCTTAAGCAGAGGGCGTATTACACGGTTTACAACGCCATACATTCGTGTGGCCTCATCCGCCGGTCCACTGATGATAAGAGGAGTTCTGGCTTCATCAATCAATATGCTATCAACTTCATCCACTATGGCGAAATTTAATTCACGCATGACGCGACTATCGGGCTCGAATTTCATGTTGTCTCTCAAATAGTCGAACCCGAATTCATTATTCGTGCCATACGTGATGTCGCAGGCATATGCACGGCGACGCGCATTATCATCCATGCCATGCTGTATGCACCCGACACTGAGACCGAGCACTCTATAGAGACGACCCATCCATTCAGAATCACGGCTCGCAAGATAATCGTTCACGGTAACGATGTGCACACCCCTGCCCTCTAAGGCATTCAAATAGGCCGCAAGAGTAGCGACGAGGGTTTTGCCTTCCCCTGTTTTCATCTCAGCGATTTTTCCGCTGTGAAGTATCGTGCCTCCGATGAGTTGAACGTCAAAATGACGCATTTGGAGATGGCGCCAACCCGCCTCTCGCACTAGGGCGAATGCTTCCGGCAAAATCTCATCCAATGTTTCACCGACCGCGAGACGTTCTTTGAAGCGTTCGGTTTCCTCACGCATCTGTTCATCGGTCATCTCTTTCACGCGGGATTCGTGAGCATTAACCTCCGTGACTACCGGGTGCATCTTTTTGAGCAAACGGTCATTCGCTGTGCCGAACACAGATTTAAACATCGATTTGCTTGATTCTAAAACCGAACCTATCATTCTTCACTCCATGCGGTTCATGCGTACGCGTAACCTTTGCACAAACATAGACTACCATGCTGTATTAGTGAGAAAAAGCTGAATCCTTAGGCGGGATAGTGGGATTTATTTACTCGACAATATATAGTCTAGGATTGACTGCGACTCCGTTTATCCTAACTTCATAGTGAAGATGGGGTCCGGTGGATCTACCTGTGGAGCCGACTTTGGCAATAATGTCACCTCTCCTGACACGCTGACCGACTTTCACCAAATTCACACTATTATGAGCATATGTAGTAACAATGCCCTGCATGTGCTGGATTCGAACAGTTTTTCCAAATCCTCCTATTCTTTTGGTGCTAATGACGACGCCATCCGCCGGGGCAAATATGGGGGTTCCTACCCTTGCGACAACATCAATTCCTGCATGAAATTCTCGCCGATTCGTAAACGGAGAGCGTCTATAACCGAAGCTGGAGGAGAGCCAGCCCTTGACAGGCCATATCGAGGGTGTGTGGGCAAGCAAGACACTTCTGTCGCGGAACGCGCTCAATAGGTCTTTGAACGCGCTTTCCTGCTCGGCGGCACGCTCTTCGATGTCTTGGAACTGACGATTTAATCTCCGAATGAACCTTTGTTCAGATGGGGTAAGTTTCTCAAGGTCTTCAGGTAGCGCGTCTTTTGAAACACCCCCGACCCCTAAGTCGTCTTTGGGTTTGCCTGGCTTCAGAGAGGCCATGATTCGAAGCTGGTCTTCAAGTTGCTTGAGTTGGATCAAGTTGTTGTCAAAAGATTGGAGCTTGGCGGTGAATTTTTCGAGAAGTCCCTTTTGTGCTTGGTTTTGTTGTTCCAGAGGAGGGAGCTTAGCCAAACGCTTCGCTGTATGAATTCTTTCTTGGGTCAGGTAAAGGGTCGTTCCGACTAGAGAACAAAAACCAAGGAGCAACAAGATTAGCATTCCCCTAGTGATGCTAAAGCGTCGGGTGCTGCTCGAGTTACTCGGTATCACTATAATGGTGTACTTCTTACCCATGGGGTACACCTCCCAGGAACTTGCTAAAATGTTTGTTTTACAAATGGAAGCAAGTATTTCCTCAGCCACTCACTTTGAAATAGGTAAAACAAATTATCAAGGCTGCGGAGACAAGTCAAACTAACATCTGGAACGATAAGCAGTTGAATTTACTGAAATCCAAATTCAGTGCATTACAGCTCCTGAGTCGACCAGAATAGCTTGACCTGTAATAGTTTTTGCATCATCGCTCGCTAAAAAGGCGACCGCACGCCCAATATCTTCAGTCGATTGCTCAACTCCCATAGGTGTTTGTTCCACAAAATAGTCGAAAACTTCTCTGGCAGCTTTTCCTTTGAAATTTGGGAATTTTTTTCTGAACTGAGTGGCCAACTGTTCCCACATTGCGCTCCAGATTAGACCTGGACAAACTGCGTTCACTGTAATGCCTGCTCGAGCTACTTCCCGCGCAAGCGCCTGGGTGAAAATAATTACCGCCGCTTTGCTCGCGCTGTAATGAGGTATGGTTTCGCGACCATCACGTCCGGCACGCGAGGAAATATTGATGATACGCCCCCAACCTTTCCCCTTCATCTTTTCAAGCGATGCTTGACACAGCAAAAAGACACCTTTGACGTTGACGTTATACGTATCGTCCCAATCGTCTTCATTGATGTCGGATAGAGGCATCCCTAGTTTGAAATCCGTCCCGCCAATGACACCTGCATTATTAACCACAATATCCAAGCTGCCCATTTCTTTATTGATCGCATCTACGATGTCTACGCATTGACTCTTGTCCGTGACATCGAGTGTGTGTGGAATGACGTTAACACCGAATTCTTCCATTTCTTCCGCTGCCGTCTCAGCACCGGATTGCGAAATATCGGCCAATGCTAAATGGACACCTTCTTCTGCCAGACATCGGGCGATGCCGCGACCTATTCCACCTCCAGCACCAGTGATGAGCGCCACCTTGCCTTTAAGGCCGCGTTCTCTCGCATGTGTGGAAGACATTGCCTATTTCCCATACCCTGTCATGGCCCCTCCCGCTTCTAACCAATCCTCAAATACCTGAAGGCTTTCTAAAACAGCGGGGACTCCGCTGTATGGCGACATCTGAAAAATCACCTCCATAATTTCTTTATCCGTTGCACCGTAATTTCGCGCGGCCGTAAAATGGGAGCGCATCTGGTTGAATCGTCCCGTGACGCACAAGGCGGCGAGTGCGCAAAGTTCTCTGGTCTTATGCGGAAGAATATCGCGATCGTACAGCCCCCCGTGAACGAATCGCTGGAACAACATGGAGAAATCGGGGTCGAGTTTATTCAGTCGACCAAACAGTTTTTCCGTGTAGCCTTCTCCGTATTGCGTATCTCCGCGTCGAATCGCCGGCGGGTAAAATTCTTCAGTCATCAATCATTCTCCCTAGGTATGATGCTCAAAATCCATTAGTCTGCTTCTATAATTTCATTACGCAAACGACCCAGACCACCGATTTCCACTTCCACCACGTCACCGGGTGTTAGAAACGAGGGCGTTTCTCGAGCGTAGCCCACTCCTGAAGGGGTACCCGTTAAAAAGATATCGCCCGGCTCCAGGGTGAAGCCTTCTGAAAGCACCGAGATCATCGACGGAATATCGTGAATCATCATATTTGTGTTTGAATCCTGGCGTGCTTCGCCATTTACCCAACTTTTAATGGTTTGGTTCATCGGATCGCCATAGTCTTCTTTGGGAACGATGTACGGCCCAAGTGGACATGTACCATCAAGTGTCTTGCCCTTGAATATCTGCTTATGGCGCCTTTGGATATCTCTTGCGGAGATGTCGTTTGCACAGCAATAACCGAAAACGTGCCTATAGACTTCAGCCTTGGGAATATTTTTCCCTTTTTTGCCGATAATGACGGCGATTTCAGCTTCATAATCGAGTTTTTCCGTCACCCGATGCGCAGGTATGTCTTCATTGTGTCCGATGAGAGTGCCCTGTGCTTTTGTGAAGAAAATGGGGTGGTCAAGTTCAACCTTTGTCGTTTGCGCATCCTTGGCCTGCAATCCCTCATTCACATGGTCTTGGTAGTTGAGCCCCATGCAAAGAACATGCTTGGGCGGGTGGGGAATCG
>WTGD01000382.1 GCA_011523725.1 Nitrospinota bacterium | reverse complement strand
CCCGTGAACGGCCGCTCCATGGTGGGACACTTCATTCCCTCGGCCATTTTCGGTGCGCTGTGCAAGGCGGTTCCCAACCTCGTGCAGGCGGCCAGCGGCAGCCCCACATGGGCCATCAACGCGGCGGGCATCACCAAGGAAAACAGGCGCTTCGCCGGCAACTTCTTCCTGCACGGAGGGCAAGGCGCGACGGACAGGCACGATGGGCGCGTATGTCTCGACTTCCCCTCGAACACGTCGAACACGCCCATCGAAATCCTCGAACACCTCGTGCCCCTGCTGGTGGAGAGAAAAGCGTCCATCAGAGACAGCGGCGGCGCGGGCAAGTATACCGGCGGCAACGGCCAGCAGGTCATCGTGAAATCGCTCTCCGACGGGCCGATTCTCCTCACGTTCATGAGCGAGCGAACCCGGCACCCCGCCTACGGGTTGTTCGGCGGAAAAAACGGACGCGTCGGCAAGGTGACCCTGAACGGACGCCCCATCAACCCCAAGCGACAGTGGGTGATGAACCAAAGCGACAGGCTCGTGCTCGAAGTCCCGAGCGGGGGCGGTTACGGCGACCCGAAGGACCGCTCCTTCTATTCCATCGAACGCGACCTCCAAGAGGGACTGCTTTCCGTTCAAAAAGCCAGGGCCGAATACAACTACGATGGTGATTTCACCGCCGTCGACATGTAGCCCTTCCCATGCCTTCGAAAAAACGGTGGGTCGCCGTCACCTCCACATCCGATCTTCCGGTCGCCATGGCGCCCGTGAAAAGGGCGATGACCGGTGTCGCGCCCGTTCGCGCCGTGGCGCTGCCATTCAGACCCCTGGACGAAGCGGAAGAGGCCGCATTCGCAAGGAAGCTAAAGGGTGCTGAGGGAATTCTGCTGCGTCCTGGCTATATTACCGCTTCCCTGCTGGACTTGCTGCCGGACCTGCGCGTCGTAGCCGTGCATGGAGCGGGCGTGGATCAGGTCGACGTGGCGGCCTGCACCGAGCGCGGCGTACTCGTCACCAACACGCCGGGGGCCAACGCGAACGCCGTGGCCGAGCTGACGCTGGGGTTGATGCTCTCTGCAGCCAGGCGCATTCCCCAAGCGGCCTCCCGCGTGGGAGCAGAGCGGGTATGGGGAGAAGCGCGCCACACGGGGGTGGAGCTTAAGGGAAAAACGCTGGGGCTCATCGGCATCGGGCAAGTGGGGAGCCGGCTCACGGAAATGGCGCTCGCCATGGGCATGAGGATTCTCGCCCACGACCCTGGCCTCAGAAGCGAGGAGATCAAGGCGCGCGGAGCAAAACCAGCGCGGTTCGATACCCTCCTGGGCCGGGCCGATTTCATCTCGCTTCACGCGCCGCTCACACCGAAAACCCATCACCTGATCGACGGGCGGGCGATCTCGAAGATGAAAAAAGGCGCGTTTCTCATCAACGCCGCGAGAGGCCCGCTGGTGGAGGAGGAGGCGCTGGCGCGCGCGCTGGGGAGCGGCAAAATCGGCGGGGCGGCGCTCGACGTGCTCGAAGGCGAACCGCCGGATCCCGAAAGCGCCATCTTCGACGCGCCCAACCTCATTCTCACGCCGCACATGGCGGGCTCCACGCAGGAGTGTCTCGAAGCCATCGCCGCGTGGGCGGGGGAGGACATCGCCCGCGTTCTGAGCGGAAAGAAGCCGAAATACCCAGTCAACTCATTGTAAATCATAGATTTACATGAAATCACCCGCGATTTTTATTTTCATGTATTTATCGAATTTTATCGAAATTTTCAGTATTTCCCGAGGCGGAAAAGGCTGGGGTCCGCGGGCTGTGCCCGGAGCGTTTCGAGAGCCGCCCACGCCTCGATTGCCGGATGCGCCGCCTCCCTCCCGATGAGAAATACGCGACACCGTTTCACGACGCGGCCCGCGTTATCATATACACGTTGCGCAGAGCCGGGCGAACGCGCAAATGCGGGGAAATGCGCCTCTGAGCGTCACCGGCATCGCGGCGAACACGAGGACAGGCGTCTTGAAGCCGGACTCGAATAACGCTCGGCAGGAACCCGGAAAACCCCCTCAAGACCCGAAGGTGTACTTGGCGTTTACGAACAGCGTACGCCCCCGGATGGCGGCGAACGGGTATCCCGATTCCTCGGTGTCCTCGCCGGCCGTGGACGGCCCCCGGTCGGCGACGTTCAACACCCCGCCGATGAGCTCCAGTCCGCGCAGGCCGAACGCGTCGCGCCAGCTCAGCGTGAGGTCGTGACCCATCCACGCCGCGTAGCGGGCGGTTTCGTCCGTGTTCCAATACGCCGAAATCCCGTAAACGCTCCAGTTCGCTGTGACGCGGCCCCGGCTCAAACGGAGCGAGGCGTGGTAGCGGTCGCGTGGATAGGTGTAGGGAGCCTTCTCGCCCGCCGTGCGGACTTCGTCTTCGGTGACGCGCGACCAGCGCAGGGCGAAGGCGAAGTCCGCCGCGTCGGTCTTCCAGTCGACGCCCGCGCCCAGGCTGACCCCCTCGATATCGTCTTCGCGGATGTTGCCGGAGGAACCCTCTATCCACCGGATCACGTCTCCATCGCGGACGACACGAACGCCGGCGGGCAATTGTCCTTTCGCCTCGAGATCCAGAATCGTCTGCGCGGCCAGTCCCGCCGGCACCTTGGAGATGTTGATCCGGTACCAGTCCAGGCTCAACGAAAAAGGCCCCGCGCTCGCCGCCGCCCCGATGCTCAGGCTCTCGGCCTCGTCCGGCTCGAGGTTGGGGTTCGCGCCCGAGCGGTGCTCCACTTGCAGCTTGTCGCAATCGGCGCGGTCGCCCGTGTTCGTACTCACGTCGCAAACATACGGGAAGCCGACCGACTGGCCGCGCAAGCTGAGATCGCTCAACGAAGGCGGCTGCCCGCCCGTCCCCCAGGATGCGCGGAGTGCGAGATTCTCGTTCAGCCGGTAGCGG
>WTGD01000396.1 GCA_011523725.1 Nitrospinota bacterium | reverse complement strand
AGGCCCAGCTCCCCGCTATCCACGATTTCTTTCGCTCTTCGGAACATCGGCCAGCGCCTGAAGTTCTGCCCCATGTGGAGTTTGACGCCGTGGTCCCTACACGCCTGCTCGATTTCTTTCGCGTCGGAGACGCTGAGCGCCATCGGTTTTTCCAGGTGAACGTGCTTGCCCGCGCGGGCGGCGGCAACCGCGATTTCCTTGTGAACGGAATTCGCCGTGGCGATGACGACGGCATCAGTCTCAGAGTCGGCCATCACCTCGTCGATGGAGGAGAAATTCTTCCCGCCGTATTTGCCTACAAACTCCTCGCGGGTAGTGGACGTGCGGGCGAAGCCTCCGGTCACCTTCACTTTCCCGGAGGCGAGGGCGGCGTCCGCGAGCACGGCGCCCCACCAGCCGAGCCCGATGAAGGCCATGCCGATTTTTGGTGCATCACTCATCTACTTGCTCCTTGCATACGAAATATGTGCGCATTCTACAGCGGGGAAGGCAGGCTGACGTCCTCATCGGCCCTCCCATTCGGGTTTTCTCTTCTCCATGAATGCCGCGAGGCCTTCCTGCGTGTCGCGCGAGGTCTGAAGTCTGTAGCTGATGAGTTTGGCATTGACGATGCCCTCGCGCACGTCGGGCATTCTCAAGCCCTTCAGCACCGCCTCTTTCGTGTGTTGCACGGCCAGGGGCGCGTTCTGGTTGATGAGTTCGGCCATGGCGCGCGCCTCGTCCATCAGGGCGTCCTGGGGCACCACCTTGTTCACCATGCCCCAGCGCTCGGCCTCATCCGCAGTGATGTTCCTGCCGGTCAGCAAGAACTCCATGGCGATTCCAGGCGGTATGGTCTTGGGCAGGCGCTGGTGTCCGCCGATGCTCATCGCGCCGTACTTGGGCTGCGGGTAGCCGAAAACGGCGTTTTCGGAAGCGATGCGGATGTCGCACGAGAGCGCCATCGAACATCCCCCGCCATAGGCGTAGCCGTTCACGGCGGCGATGATGGGCTTGTATATCTCGAATTCGCCGTACCAAAATGTGGGCGAGTCGTGCTCGTTGTACTGGCCTTCGCTCGCAACGACCAAAGTGAGGTCATGGCCGGCGCAGAACGCGCGGTCCCCGGCGCCGGTGAGGATGGCCGTCCACACTTCATTGTCTTTCATGAATTTCTGACAGACGTCGTACAAATCGTCCACCATTTCCTCGGTGTAGGAGTTGCGCTTCTCGGGGCGGTTGAGGGTGATGATGGCGGTTCTGCCTTCCACTTCATACAAGATGCCGCTCATAGGGTTTCTCCATATTGATTTGGCGAATGCGCTCGCTGCGTGTCCTTTGTGCGAAAGTAGCGGGGCCGGGGGGCGAAGTCAACGATGCGGTGCCCGCGCCCCCGTTTTCGGCAGTTCTCCTAACCCCGCCTATCCTGCGTTTTCTTGACAGGTAAAGACGCGGGTGCTAGCGTCGCCGCGAATTTCATATTCTGAACGATCGTTTACGGACTCGATATTTTCAGGCCGAAATCTTTGTTTTTCGAGGAGGAAGACGCAATGACGGACTACCCCACGTGGGCGCGCGGCTCGATGATGGTCGACTGGGAGCACCGCATCGACATGGATCGCATGCGCCGAGAGCGCGTCGAGAAGACCCAGGCGGCGATGAAGGAAAAGGGTATCGACGCCCTCATTCTCTGGAAGGACGAGAACGTGCGCTACCTGACCAGCGCGCGTGTCATCATGATTCAGTACCGCTCCTCCACCACCTACGGCGTGCTGCTGAGGCAGGAGGGCAACCCGACGCTGCTCGCCTCGAGCGGCGAGGCGCACCGCATCGAGGAGTGCATGCCCTGGATAGACGACTACGTGCCCATCGGCATCCTGGAGGAGCCGGGCCTGGTCGAGTACACGGTGGGGACCGACATCAAAAGTCGCTTCGACGAGTGGGGGGTTTCGAACGGCACCATCGGCCTCGACGGGCACACGTTCACCCAGCGGGCGATGATCGAGAAGTATTTCCCGGAAGCCACCTTCGTCGACGGCGAGCAGTTCATGTACATGAGCAGGGTGCAGAAGACGCCGGACGAGATCGCCTGTCTCCACCAGGCGTGCGCCATCGCCGACGCCGTGACGATAACGGCGCTCAACCACGCAGAACCCGGCGTGCGCGAGTTCGACGTTGCGGCCGAGGCCATGAAGACGCTCTTCACCCACGGCGGAGAGTTCGGGCACCTGGCGTCTCCGTTCGTCGCCTCTGGAGAGCACATGGCCCCGCCGACGCGCTTTCCCACGGATAAGATCATCAGAAACGGAGACATCGTCTTCATCGACATTGGCGCTTGCTGGAACGGGTATTTCGGCGACTGCGGGCGCGCCAAAGTGGCCGGTGGCCCGCCACATCCCATGCAGCAGAAGGTGTATACAACCGTTTATAAGTCGCTCAAGGCGGGTATCGAAAAGATGCGCCCCGGCTACACGAACGACGACTCGGCGGCGGAATTCCTGGAAGTGGCGCGCTCCGCGGGCCTCGAGGATAACTTCATCAAGCTCTTCATCGGACACGGATGCGGCATATCGCCCAACGAGCCGCCCTACGTGGGCGAGGTGATGCCGGGCGCCGAGAGCGTGGAGTTCGTGCCGGGGATGACGTTCGCCATTGAGCCGCTCATTTTCGTGCCGGGAATTCCCGGCGGGGCAGGTGTGCGCATCGAGGATCATATCCTCATCACCGAGGATGAACCCGTATACATGACGCGCGCTCCCTATTGCGAGGAGCTGATCATCCAGGACTGAGCAGGCGCTTGATTGAATCGGCGCCCCTGGCCCGAAGCCGGGGGCGCTTTTTCATTATGCTGGTTGTGAGGCGAGGCATGTGTTGACAGAAATTCCCCTGGCCGTTGCGGCGTCGGCCTTCTTTGCGCTGACCTTCATCTTCTCGCGTCTGGCGACGCGGGAGGCGACTCCCGTGTTCGGCGGGTTCGTGGCCTCGGCCACGGTGGCGCTTCTCTATCTGCCCTGGATAGCGGCGAGCGTGCCGATGAGTGCTTTCGCCAACCCGCACCTGCTCTGGTTCGTCGGACTCGGCGTGATCACCCCCAGCATATCGAGGACGTTTCAGTTCGCGGGTGTACAGCGCATCGGGGCGGCGCCCTCGGGAATCCTGCGCGGTCTGGGCCCGCTTTTTTCGAGCACGCTGGCCGTTCTGTTGCTGGGCGAGCAACTCACGCCTATTCTCGCCCTGGGAACCGCGCTCATCATCTGCGGCATCGTCGTCTTGTCGATCAAAAAAGGGGAGATGCGCTCGTGGGCGATCACCGGAATCGCCTACGCCCTGGGCGCCACGCTCATCTGGGTCATGCGCGACCTCATCATCCGCTATTCCTCACCGGACGTGCCCTACAAGACACTGGCGATTTTCGTCATGGCGGGAACGTCGAGCATCGTCATGGCCCTGGTTCTGGCGAATTCGAAAAGCGGGCGTAAGGGTTTCACAGGGAAGGGTCTGTTCTATTTCATACTCGTGGGCATCGCGAGTTTCTCGGCGCTGACCTCGCTATTCTTCGCGCTCGAGGAGGGCCGCATCGTCGTCGTGACGCCGATCACCTCGGCCCAGCCATTGTTCGTTCTGCTTTTCTCGCGATTCTTGCCGCAAGGCATGGAGCCGCTGACGCCGCTCATGGTGCTGGGCGCGGCCTTCATCGTCGCTGGAGGCGCGCTGATCAGCCTGGCGTGATCAGTCGGCGAGTTTGTCGTCCAGGCCGAGTTCTTCGGCCAGTTCCCTGAGCTGGGCGAGCACGGGCGCGGCGACGGGCACGCCCTCGCGGCGCATCTGCTCTTTTCGGCGCGCGAGATTCTCGCCGGGAATCCGGATGGGGCCTCCCCCCTCCATGGGCGCGGAATTCCTGATCTCGCGGATTCTCAGGTCCATCTCCGCCTTGAAGTCATCGAGGGCGCGGAAGATGTCCGGCCGCATAGCGAAAAATACCTGGCCGGTGTTCGTGGGCGTCTTGAAATCCTTGTTGAAGTCGATGACGTCCGAACCGAAAGCGGCTCCGTTCAGCACGCCGGCGAGCGCGCCGATCATCATGTTGAGCCCATAGCCCTTGTGCCCCCCGATGGGCAGCAGAAAACCCTCCTCGGCGCGCGAGGCGTCGGTGAGGGGCTTTCCGTCTTTGGTCATCATCCAACCCTCCGGCATCGGCTTTCCCTCCTGGGCGTAGACCTTCACCTTTCCGTAGGAGGTCTCGGTGGTGGCCATGTCGAGCACGAAGGGCGGCTCCTCGCCCGCGGGGATGGCGTAGGCGATGGGGTTGGTGCTCAGGAGCATGTCGACGCCGCCCCAGGGCGGCATGTGGTTGGCGTTGGCAACGGCCATGTACATCCCGATCATGTCGTGCGCGAGGGGCAGGGCGGCGTAGACGCCCGCGGCCCCCGCGTGGTTCCCGTGGTGTATGCCGATCCACGCGAGCCCGTTTTCTCGCGCCTTCTGGATGGCGAGTTCGGCCGCGAACGTCACGACCACCTGGCCGAAGCCGTTGTCCCCGTCGACCAGTGCGCTCACGGCGGTTTCGCGCTCTGCACGGATGTCGGGCCTCAGGTTGTAGCCGCCTTCGCGGATTCTTCGGCAATACGGAGGGAGCCTGAAGATGCCGTGTCCGTGCATCCCGTGGAGGTCGGCCTCGATCATGCGGACGGCGCAGATGCGCGCATGAGCGTCCAAAACGTCGTGCGCCGTCAGGACGGCGTGAATGAAATTCTCCAGGCGTTCGACGGGGTAGCGTATTTCGGGCATCGGGTCTCCTCGATCGAATGATGAATTGTTCATGTGTGGGATGCGCCTGCGGAGCGGATGCGCACGGTTATCAACGATAACGATTCCTTCAAATAGGGTTTTCTCACTTTGGTGAGATTTCTATGATATATTCCCAAGAGCCGTCATGGAAGGCGAATCCCTCCGGTTCGCCTGTTCTGGAGGACGAACGCAACTCCAGCCGCCACCCAAAAGGGGACGACATGAATTACATCAAAAAGCCCGAATGGTCGATGCCCGAGCGCGAGGCCACGCCGGAATCCGTTTTTCTGAACCGCCGCAAGTTCTTGGCGGGCGGTGCGGGTCTGATGCTGAGCCAGATGGTGACGCCTCCCTACTGGCCCGAACGCGATGGCCCGGTCGCTCTTGCAAAGGCGAAAAAGGGGGTCGCACACCCTAAGGATCAGACGGTGGGCCTTTACCCGGCGCGCCGGAACCCCGCCTTTACGCTGGATCGGCCTCTGACGGATGAAAAAGTGGCGGCCGAGTACAACAATTTCTACGAGTTCGGCGGCAACAAGGCGATCTCCTGGCTCGCCAAGCGCATGGAAACGCGCCCCTGGCAGGTGGAGGTGAAAGGCCACGTCAAAAAGCCGAAAACCTACGACATCGACGAGTTGATCAAAGGAATGACGCTCGAGGAGCGGCTGTATCGTTTCCGCTGCGTGGAAGCGTGGGCGATGGCCGTTCCGTGGACGGGTTTCAAGATATCGGAACTAATCAAGAAAGTAGAACCTACAAGCAAGGCGAAGTACGTCAAATTCACCACTTTTCTGAACCGCAAGGTGGCGTTGGGGCAACTCCAGGTCTGGTACCCGTGGCCCTACGTGGAAGGTCTCACCATGAAGGAGGCCATGAACGATCTGGCAATCATGGGCACGGGCATTTACGGTCACCCTATGCCGCAGCAGCACGGCGCCCCACTGCGACTGGTGGTGCCCTGGAAATATGGATTCAAGAGCATCAAGTCCGTCGTTTCCATCGAATTCACCGATAAGCGGCCCCGTACGTTCTGGGAGAAGGCGGGACCCAGCGAATACGGTTTCTGGGCCAACATCAACCCGAAATTTAACCACCCCAGATGGTCCCAGGCATCGGAGCGCATGCTGGGAACGAACGAGAGAAGGCCGACGCTCCTGTTCAACGGCTATGCGAAATGGGTGGGGGACATGTACCCGGACATGAACAACCGGAAGTATTTCATGTAAGCGTGGGTTTTAGAGAAAAAACCATCTTCCGGCCTCATAGAGGGCCTGGAGATGGTTTTTTTTTGCGCAAAAATAATTATGCCTTCAGGGCCTGATCGAGATCTTCGATCAGATCGTCTGCGTCCTCGATTCCCACGGAAAGCCGGATCAAGGTGTCGCTGATGCCGAGCGCCTCTCTGCTCTCCTCGGTGAGGGAAGCGTGCGTCATGATGGCGGGATGCTCCACGAGGGATTCCGTGCCCCCCAGGCTCTCCGCCAGGGTGAACAGCCGGACGTTTTCGAGAAACCTCCTCGCCTCGGGCAGACCGCCTTTCAGGTAGAACGCCAGCATCCCGCCGAAGCCGCTCATCTGCTTTTTCGCCAACTCATGCTGAGGGTGGGAGGCGAGGCCTGGGTAGATGACTTTCGCAACGCCCGCGTGCCCCTCCAGAAACCCGGCGATTTTCATGGCGTTTTCCTGGTGTTTTTCCATCCGCACGGGCAGGGTGTCGATGCCCCGCATGGTCATGTAGCAGTCGAAAGGGGCGGGAGTCGCTCCGAGGGCGTTCTGGTAATGCTTGATGCGCTCATGGAGCGCCCGGCTTTTCGTCACCAGGGCGCCGCCCACGACGTCGCTGTGCCCGCCGATGTATTTCGTCGTGCTGTGAACGGCGATGTCGGCCCCCAGCGCGAGCGGCCTCTGGAAGTAGGGGCTCATGAAGGTGTTGTCCACGGCGATGATGACGCCGTCGCTCCCGTATGTCGTCGCAATACTCTGAATGTCGGCCATCTTCAAGAGCGGGTTCGTGGGGCTTTCTATCCAGATGAGCCGCGTGTTCTCCCGGATTTTC
Organism: Nitrospinota bacterium; assembly: GCA_011523725.1. GTDB lineage: Bacteria > UBA8248 > UBA8248 > UBA8248 > UBA8248 > Bin107. Next base: position 11,097 of record WTGD01000396.1, on the reverse strand, counting down.
CCGGCCAGGGATTCCTCGTCCGCCATGTCCACGTAGTCGCACGCGACGCCGAATTTCTCGAATCCCCGGAAATCCTTGCCTGTGATGAGGCGGAAGGTCCCGCCGTATACGTCGTCGGAGCAGAGCATGTGGTCGTCGCGTGAGAGCAGGGCGAAGAGTATCGTGGTGGTGGCGCCCAGGCCCGAGGAGAAGGCCAGCCCGTGGCACTCGGTGTCTGCGCCTTCGGGACGCTCGAGGCCTGCGATGTTTTGCTCCAGGGCCTCTCGCGTCGGGTTGCCCGAGCGCGAGTATTCGAAATCGCCCACGGGGTCGCCGGGCGTGTGTTGCTTGAACGTGCTGCTCAGGCAGATGTCGGGCTTCACGGCGCCCGTGAGTTCGTTGGGTTCTTTTCCGTGGTGAACTGCTCTGGTGGATATTTTCATTTTGCTCCAAAAAGGCGAGAGGTGGTTTCTGTTTCCGTATCGACTCTAGGACGTGCTTCTGGGCGCCGCCGCCCGTTCAATTTCCTCTTCATCCAGGAAAGCGTTGGCGACCATCCATTCGTCGGAGAATATCTTGCTGAGATAGAACATGCCCGAATCCGGCATGAGGGTGACGATTCTTTCGGGTTTTTCGAGGGATTCCGCGTAGCGCACGGCGCCCGCCACCGCGCCGCCTGCCGAGCCGCCGACCAGGATGCCTTCTTCCCTCGCCAGCCTGCGCGCCATCAGGAGGCATTCAGCGTCGGTGACGCGGACGACCTCGTCGATGTTATCGAAACTGAGCGTATTGGGTTTAAAACTCTCCCCGATTCCCTCGGTCTTGTAGGAGCCCGCCTCGGGGTCGGTTTCCCCGTAGAAAAGGCCGTAGAGAATCGAGCCGATGGGGTCGACGCCGACGATCTTGATGTTGGGGTTCTTTTCCTTCAAAAACCTTCCCGTGCCCGAGATAGTTCCGCCGGTGCCCAGGCCCGTCACGAAGGCGTCGAATTCGCCTCCCGTCTGGCGCCATATTTCGGGGCCCGTCATGCGGTAGTGGGACTCGGGATTGTTCGGGTTGTTGTACTGGTTCGCCAGTATGCAGTTGGGTGTTTCCTCCACGATCCTGCGCGCGACTGAGTAATGACTCTCGGGGTCATCCAGCGCGACCGTGGGCGTGACGATGACTTTGGCGCCATATGCGCGCAGCCGGTCGACTTTCTCCTGGCTCATCTTGTCGGGCATCACGAAAACGCATTGATAGCCCTTGATGGCGGCGACGATGGCGAGCCCCGCCCCCGTGTTTCCCGAAGTGGCTTCGACAATCATCCCGCCCGGCTTGAGTTCGCCCTTTTTCTCGGCGTCTTCGACGATCAGCGGCGCGATGCGGTCTTTCACCGAGAGGCCCGGGTTCATGTATTCGACCTTGACGAACAACTCCGATTCGACTTCCGCGCCGATGGAATTGAGCCTTACGATAGGCGTGTCGCCGATGGCCTCCAGAATGTTGTTCTTCACTCGGGTATACCCTTGAGAGCGGCTTGAATACTTGAAATCCTCGTCCTGACGAGACGATTATGCGGCATCCGCGCGGCCTCTACAAATCATCGAGAATTTCGACGGCCTGAAACGATTTTCCCTCCATGAACTCAAGGCTCGCTCCGCCGCCCGTGCTCACGTGGCTCACCTGTTCGCTCAGCCCGGCCATCTCGATGGCCGCCGCGCTGTCGCCGCCGCCGATGACACTCGTGGCGCCGTTTTTCGTCGCCTCCGCGAGGGCATGCGCGACGGTGAACGTGCCCACGTCGAAGGGCTTGACCTCGAAAACGCCCATGGGGCCGTTCCAGACGATGGTTTTTGCCGCAGAAATCATCTCCGAGAACCGGCGCGCGGTTTCTGGGCCGATGTCCAGGCCCATGAGCCCCTCGGGAATCACGCCCTGGAATACCTCGAAGGACGCGCCTTCTTCGATGGCGTGCGCTGTGACGACGTCCGTGGGCAGAACGAGTTTCTCGGCGCCTAAGGCCTGCAGCCTCGCAGCCACGTCCACCCTGTCTTCTTCCACGAGGCTCTCGCCTGTCTCCTGGCCGTTCGCCCGCATGAAGGTATAGACCATGGCGCCACCGATGAGCACTTGGTCGCATTTGCCCAACAATGTTTCGATGACCATCATCTTGTCCGAGACCTTCTTGCCGCCGATGATGGCGAGGAAGGGCCGCTCCGGCGCATTCAGCGCGCTGCCCAGGTATTGAAGCTCTTTCTCCAACAGGAATCCGGCAACGCGGGGTTTTTCCGCCATCATCTGCGGCACGGTGAGCATGCTCGCGTTGTCACGGTGGCAGGTGCCGAAGGCGTCGTTCACGTAGACGTCGCCCAAAGCGGCCAGCCCTTGCGCGAAGGCGTCTTTTTCGCATTTTAAGACTGCATCGCCCGAGGCCGCCTTGTCCTTGATCTGCTCGGCTTTGTGAAAGCGCAGGTTTTCGAGCAGGCAGCATTCCCCGTCTCCAAGTGCGGCGACTGTGCTCTCGGCGGCAGGGCCCACGCAGTCTTTCGCGAAGGCGACGCCCTTGCCGAGCAACTCCCCGAGGCGCTTGGCGATGGGCGCGAGCGTCCACCTGGCGTCTGCATCGGGGCCTTCTCCCGTCGGGCGCCCCAGATGACTCATGAGAACAAGTCGGCCGCCGCCATTCAATATATGGTTGATCGTGGGCAGCGCCATGCGGATCCTGCGGTCATCGGCGATGCGGCCGTTCGCATTCTGTGGAACGTTGAAGTCCACCCGCATGAGTACGCGCTTGCCGCGCACGTCGATGTCCGAGATGCTTTTCTTCGTCATGGGTCGCCGCCTTAGTGAGTGTAAACGCCGCCGGGAATGCCGCCTCAGGACAAGTGGTGTATAAGAAAAATCGCCATGAAAATCCAGCGCCCGGCCAAAGAGTCGCGGTGTTGACGTTTCGTCTGCATTCAATCCAGACGCAGTTTTGAGTATGAACGGATTGCAAGGAAAGGGAAATAGATGATCACGATAGATTTGAACGGAAAAACCGCCCTGGTGACGGGTTCGAGCCAGGGCATCGGGCAGGCATGCGCGATGGTGCTGGCGCGCGCGGGAGCTTCGGTCGCGCTCGCGGCCCGAAACGAGGAGAATCTGGATCGGACGGCTTCAGAAATCATTGCCGCCGGAGGACGCGTGGAACTGCTGGCGGGCGACCTCACCGCTGAGGGTCAAACCGAGCGCGTGGTGGAGGAGACTTGCGCCCGGTTCGGGGGAATCGATTTTTTCGTAAGCGCCGCGGGCGTGAGCAGGCGCACGGACCCCATCGTGACGACGGATGAGGACACCGACCTCGCCATCGACCTGAAACTCCGCGCCGCCATCCGCGTGACGAAGGCCGTAATCCCGCAAATGAGAAAGCGGGGCGGAGGCGCCATCGTCTATTTCTCGGGGCTGAGCCACGTCCATACCTCGGAATTCCACGGCTCGGGCTGCATCCCGAACGCGGGTCTCGCCGCCTACAAGCACCAGCTCGCCCGCAGGCTCGCGCCCGAGAACATCCGCGTAAACCTCATCAACCCCGGCACGACGGACACGCCGAGGTATGTCCGGCAGACGACGAGGATCGCCGAGATCACGAACCGCACGTATGAGGAGGTGGATGCCGAAAGGCGCGCCGAACTGCCCATGAACCGCCTTACGCGGGCCGAAGATTGCGCCAATGCCGCCTTGTTCCTGGTCTCCGACCTGGCTTCGAACGTCACGGGCGAGTCCATCAACGTGGACGGCGGGCGGTGCGACGTGGTGAGGGCCTAGAGCGCGTTGCTGCCGCCGTCGAGATGAATCGTCTGCCCGGTCATGAAGTCGCTCTGCGGGCCGCATAGGTAGACGACGAGGGGCCGTATTTCTTCGATTTCGCCGTAGCGCTTCATGGGAACGAAGCGCAGGAATTCCTCGCTCTGCGCCAGGTCGTCGATGCGGTTCTGCGTCATCGGGGTCGGGAAGCGCCCCGGCGCGATGTTGTTCACCTGAATGTTCTTCTCCGCAAGCTCGACGGCGAGCGCCTCCGTGAATCCCCGTACGCCGGATTTCGACGCCGCGTAGGCCACCTGGTTCGGGCGGCCCCGGCTGCCTGCGCCCGAGCCTAAGTTGACGATCTTGCCTCCTCCCGCCTCGAGCATGTAGCGCACCGCCGCGCGGCAGCAATAGAACATACCGCTCAGGTTCAAATCGATGGTCTGATGCCAGAGTTCGTCCGTCATCTCGAGAATGGGGCTGGGGAGTGAGACGCCCGCGTTGTTGATGAGAATGTGCGGGCCGCCGAGTTCCTTGTTGACCTGTTCGAACAGGGCGTTCACACGCGCGGGATCCGTTACGTCGCAGACGGCGGGTCTGGCCCGCACGCCGAATTTCTCGCATTCCTTCGCGGTCTCGACCATCGGCTCCGCACGTCTGCCGATGAGTACGAGGCCCGCGCCCGCCTCCGCGAGCGCAACGGCCATTGATGCGCCGAGTCCCTGGCCGCCGCCCGTGATGCAGGCTACCTTGTCGCTCAAATCCACGCCGGGTGAAGTCATGTCTTCTCCGCTTTCCAGTGCGCTTGGCGTATGGCCCCGCGCCGCGATTGCGTTTGCGGGCGCAAAGTCGCTGCGGGGCTTTACCGCCGTGCGGTAGTGGGGTACATAAGGCTTGGCTCCGCTAACAATTCGACGGACATTCTCTTCCACATTTTGGCGAAGAGTCAAAGAGCACATCATAAGTGAGGATGCGATGAGTCTCGCGCAGGCGCCTGCGGCAATCAGCAGCGAAAACATGGAGTTGATCGGCTACCATGATCTGGAGGACAGGCCCGCCTTCAAGACGGCGATTCAGGAGGTGGACGGGCGGTTTTACCTCTACCTCTCGCAGTTCTGGGTGAGCGGCTGGAGCATTCTCGACGTAACCGATCCCGAAAACCCCGAACTCCTCAAGTTCATCGAGGGTCCGGACAACACCTGGACGCTGCAGGTCCAGGTGGCGGATGGTCTGCTCATCACCTCTTTGGAGAAAATCCCCCCCGGCTGGGGGCCGCGGCCCGAGGACCCGCCCGCGGCCGAGGGCGTCTACATCTGGGACGTGAAAAAAGACCCCGCGGAGCCTGAGCTTCTCTCCCACTGGCAGACGGGCGCCGACGGCACGCACAGGAATTTTTACAATGGTGGCCGCTACGCCCACTTATCCGCATTCGCGCCGGGTTTTGATGGGAACATCTACCGCATCCTGGATTTGGCCGATCCCCGGAATCCTAAAGAAGCGGGCCGCTTCTGGCTGCCCGAGCAGGAGGGGGCGGAGACCGACGCGTCGGACGACTGGAGCGAGGGGATGCGCGTGTTCCAGCACGGCCCGGCCCATGCGGAGAACGGGCGCGCCTATCTGCCGTATGCGCGTGGCGGGTTCGTCATCGCGGACATCGAGGATATATCCAGCCCAAAACTCGTAAGCCGCTTCAACGTCTATCCGCCGCTCGGCAGCGCTATCGCCGTGCACACGGCGTATCCTTATCTCAACCGGGGATTCGCCATCATCAACAGCGAGGCGCTCAAGGAGAACTGCGACGAGCCGCTCAACTACACGGCGATAGTCGACATCGAAGACGAGGCGAACCCGAGGCTCACGTCGCTCTTCCCGGTGCCCGAGCCGCCGCCCGGCTATTCCCACAAGAGCTTCTGCGAGCGTGGCGGACGCTTCGGCCCGCACAACCAGCACCACCCCCAGGGGCTCGATTGCCTGGAGCAAAGGGAAGACCGCGTCTATCTGACGTACTTCAACGCAGGCCTCAGGGTCTATGACATCTCCGAACCCGTCCACCCACGCGAGATCGCGCACTACATCCCCGCCGACCCGACGAAGCGCCTCGGCATGCTGCCCAGGACGCTCGTCACCCAGAGCGAGGACGTCATCGTGGACAGGCGCGGGGTGGTTTACGTGACGGACAAGAACCATGGACTTCATATATTGCGCTGCACCGTTTAGGCGAAAAGGAGAAAAAATCTATGCCTACCATCGTTGACCTTTCACGAGAGATCTACCATCGCACACCCGCGTACCCGGGCCAGCCGCCCATCCTCTACGCCGAGTGGAAAAATCACGAAGAGGCCTTCAAGGATTCGGGCAACGTCTGGGGGAACGCCCTGAACTTCGTCACCATGCCCGAGCACGGCACTACGCATCTCGACGCGCCGCGCCATTTCCATCAGGACGCGCAGCCGATGAACGAGTACCCGCTCGAGAACTGCATCGTTCGTGGCATCTGCATCGATTTGCAGCATATCGCGCCCCGGGCGGAGATCAGCTCGAACGACCTCGATGAGGCAGTGAAGAAGACCGGCCTCTCGATCCCCAAGGGCGGCACCATCCTCCTCTGCACGGGCCATCACGCACGCACCTACCCCACGAAAGCATATGGATCGGACAATCCGGGCATAAACGTGGAGTCCACCGAATGGCTCGCGGATCAGGGAATCGTCCATTTCGGCATCGATTCCATGCGCCCCGGCCCCGAGGGCGACGTGAACGCCCTGGTGCACAAAACCTGCTGGGAGCGGGGAATCACGCATCTCGAGAGCCTGTGCAACCTCGAAGCCCTGCTTGGCAAGGGCGAGTTCCAGTTCATCTCTCTCCCCTTGAAATTCCGCGAGGGGACGGGAAGCCCCGTCCGCGCTGTGGCGGTTCTGGACGACTAGTCCGATTTCCGTGGCCCTCGCCACTTGAGGGCGAGGGCCACGTCTTTTCGATTAAATGACCAAAATGTGATAGGCTGGGCGTCCTACAACGACATCCGCCCCGGGAGGGGAATTCCGAAGCCCTCCACCAAGCCTATGCCCGAATCTCCCAAACCCCGATCCGCGTATGCGCTCGAACTGGGGCGCCGTATCGCGAGTGCGCGTGAACGCAAGGGATGGAACCGCAACCAGTTGGCGCGCGCCGCAGGCGTTACGTGGGCGAATCTCACCCGCTACGAGCAGGGGCAAAACGAACCTAGCGCGAGCAAGCTCTTTGAAATCGCAAAAGTGCTCGACGTGTCCGGCGATTGGTTGTTGGGCCGAACCGGCGCGCCGGAAATCCCGGGCGTCGGGCCTTTGGACGTCACCTTGAGCATGAGTGAAAACTTGCAGGCGCCGGGCAAAGTGAGCGATGCGGAATTCCGCGCCGTGCCTTTAGTGTCGGGCTCCATCGCGGCGGGGGGCGCCAGAATCGTGGATGAGCAAATCGAAGAATATGCGCTCATCCATATCTCGCAAATTGCCGGGCGAGGAGATTTGGTCTCGGTTCGGGTGGATCGGGAGATGGGCCGCAGCATGATCCCCTTGATACAGCCGGGCGCCGTGGTCGTCATCGACCGCCGTGACAAGGGGATCGTCCCGGGTGGCATTTACGCCGTTCGGGACGAATCCGGTGGGTGTACGCTCAAGCGGTTGCAGTGGACCCCGCCTCGTCTATGGCTGGTGCCAGAGAATCGTGATGAGGCGGTCACACATATCGATTTGGATGGGGAAGAGCCTGCCGATCGAATCGTGGGTCGCGTCGTTTGGGCCTATCAGCCGCTCGCCTGAAGGTCAGGAATCCATCAATTCCCTGCATTTTTCCGTCAAAGCGGGGATGACTTTTTTATAATCCCCCACGATGCCGTAGCGCGCGCGCTGGAAGATGGGCGCTTCGGCGTCGGTGTTGATGGCCACGATGTTCTTGCTCGGCCCCGCGCCGACCATGTGCTGCATGGCGCCCGAGATGCCGACGGCGATGTAGAGGTTCGGGCTCACGATCTTGCCCGTCTGTCCCACCTGCATGGGGGTCGGCACCCAGCCGGCGTCGACGGCGGCGCGGCTCGCGCCAACGGCCGCCTTGAGGACCTGGGCGAGTTCCTGGAGGTATTCGAAATTCTCAGGCCCCCCCAGGCCGCGGCCGCCGCTCACGACGATTTCCGCGTCTTCCAGGCGGACGCCTTCGGCTTCCACCTTTTTCGCCTCGACGAAATTCATGCGGATCTCGGCGGCATCCACGGAAACGGCTATTTCTACAAACTCGCCCTCGCGGCCCTCCTGTATGTCGGCCAGCGGCAGGGCCTTCGCGCGCGTGGACGCGATCGAGAGGGCGTCCGTCTTCGAGCGGACGTGGCTGATGGCGCTGCCCCCGTGCACCGGGCGGACGGCGGCGAGCTTGCCGTCTTCGAACATCAGGTCCGTGCAGTCGTGCGCGTAGCTGGCCCCGCGCCGGAAGGCGAGCCTGGGCGCGACGTCCCGCCCCATGGAGGTGTTGGCGACGAGGAATATGCTCGGGTCCTCCTCGCCCAGAGCGGCGTCGATCACCTTTAAGTACGCCGCATTGGTGTAGCCGTCCAGGATATCGGATTCAGCCGCCAGCACCTTGTCGGCGCCCAGGGCAATCAGCCCTTTCGCCAGTTCATGCGTGCCCGCACCGCCGAGGAGGAGGGCCACCAAAGAACCCCCTTTTTCGTCGGCGAGTTTTCGGCCGATTCCGCAAAGTTCGCTGCTCACGAGCGCGAGTTTGTCCCCCGCGCGCTCAGCCAGGATAAGGACGTTGTTCGACATGGCGTTGTTCTTTCTCCCCTTAGATAATTTTATCTTCACGAAGGCGAAGCGCCAGGGCGCCGGCTGCTTCTTCGAGTGATTCGCCTTCGATGAATTCACAATTTCCGTCAAATACGGGTTTGTAGAATTTGGTAACCTCGAAAGTAGCCGCCGCTTTACCAACCGAATCGGGGTCCATCCCGAGGTCCGCTGCGCCCCAGACGGGGATCTGCTTGCGCGACGCCATCAGGATGCCTTTGACCGAAGGCAGGCGGGGCGTATTGATCTCGTTGCTGGCGGTCAGCAGGCATGGGGTCGATACTTCCACGACCTCCACGCCGTCCTCGAGGGCGCGTTCACAACGCAGGCCCGCCTCGGCTTTTTCTACTTTTTGAAGCTGACTCACGCTCGGGAGGTCAAGCGCTTCGGCGAGGGCGAGAGCAGTGGTTCCATAGCTCCAGTCGCTGCTCAGCCTGCCGCAGAAGATGACGTCGAAACCGTCCAGCTTTTGAACCGCGCCCGCCAGAATCCGCGCCGTGGCGAAGGCGTCGGAACCCTCAAAGGCCTCGTCCTGTAGCAGAACGGCCTCATCGCAACCCATGGCCAGGCATTTCTTGAGGCCGTCTCTGGCCTTCTCGTCGCCCATCGTCACGACGGTTACTTTTCCGCCGTGCGCTTCCTTGAGGTTGATGGCCGCCTCGACGGCGTTTTCACAAAAGCCGTTGATGACGGGCGATACGTTCGCGGGCGGGATGACGTCCATTTTCTCCTCGTCCACCTTGAAGTCGCGGGGAGGAATGTCGGGGTCCTGTACTTGCTTGATGCAGACGATGATATCCAAAGGGTTGATTCTCCTTGTTTTAACAGGTTCGAACCTTCGGGGTTCGTACGAATCGCTCGGGTGTGTTCTGAATCGATAAACGAGACGGCCTAAAAATAATGAGATGGAGCCGATGCGTCAACCGAGAAAGGCGTTTTTCCTGTATTTATGCGGCGCATCCGCGTACGCCTGGGTAGGAGTTTCGCCCTCGCGCGTTTGACAGGCGAAAAAATCCGCGCGATAAGAGGAAAACGCTCCGGCATGGGAGCGAAACTTTCCGATGAACGATTTTTCAGTGCGTTTCCTGTTTTGGATTAGAGGATTCCCCTTATGTCAGAAGCAAGCGAAGCCCAGATTCTCGAGGCGCTGAGAGCGGTGCGAGACCCCGAGATCGGAAAGGATCTCGTGAGCCTCAACATGATCAAGGACGTGCAGATTTGTGGCGATGCGGTCGCCTTCACGCTCCAGTTGACCACGCCCGCGCACCCGCGCAAGGAAGAGTTCGAGCAGGAGTGCAAGCTGGCGGTCGGCTCGTTGGAGAACGTGAATTCGGTGAACGTCCGGGTGACCAGCCACGTCACCGCGCGGCCCTCGATGGCGGGCAAGATGGACGTCGAGGGTGTGAAGAACATCATCGCGATAGCGAGCGGGAAGGGCGGCGTGGGCAAGTCGACCGTGGCGGTGAACATGGCGCTGGCGCTCAGCAGCGAAGGCGCGAAGGTGGGCGTGCTGGATGCGGACATATACGGGCCGAGCCAGCCGCTGATGCTGGGCATCCCCGCGGCGCGGCCCATCGCCGAGGACGGGAACAAGATACGGCCGCTTGAGGCGCATGGGCTGAAGGTCATGTCGATGGGTTTTCTGGTCGATGAGGACAGCCCCGTCATCTGGCGCGGACCCATGGTGATGCGGGCGCTCGTGCAGTTTCTGAGCGAGACGATTTGGGGAGAACTCGACTACCTCGTCCTGGACCTCCCCCCCGGCACGGGCGACGCGCAACTGACCATCGTGCAGCAGGTGTCCCTGGCGGGCGCCGTCATCGTCAGCACCCCTCAGGACATCGCCTTGCTCGATGCGCGCAAGGGCCTGCAGATGTTCCGGAAAACAGACGTGCCCATCCTGGGGATTATCGAAAACATGAGTTATTACCTGTGCCCCGCGTGCGGCCATCGCGAGAACATCTTCGACACGGGCGGCGGGGAGGAAGCCTCCCCGCGCTACGAAGCCCCGTTCTTGGGCGGCATTCCGCTCGACATGAAGGGGAGGCTCGGGGGAGCCTTCGGCGTTCCGGTCGTTGCGGGAGAACCCGATCATCCAACGGCCAGGGCGTTTCGCGAGGCGGCCAGAAAGGTGGCCGAGCAGGTGGCCATCGCCAACGCATCGGGACCCATATCTGTGCCCGAACTCAAGATCATCGGGTAGAAAAGTGAATCATGCGAAAGCCGCTCGCGCGGTAAGTCGGGCTGCGTCATTCCGCCATAGACCGGCGCATTATCTTTAACCCGTTTTCTAACCCGTTTTCCGCTTCGTTCGGGGCGTGTAGATTCTCTCCGGCGGGGCGTCCGGGCGATTTTCATCAGAGGACTTCATCATGGCGAAAGTAGTGCTTATCGATCCGCTTTATGCGACGCCCGCGTGGAACGTGGCTTCCGACTGGCTGGGCGCGGAGCACGAGGTCGTCGCTCCGGCAGACTACACGCCTGAGGCCATCGAGCCGCTGCTGCCGGATGTGGAGGGCATACTCACGGTGTTTCGGCC
>WTGD01000338.1 GCA_011523725.1 Nitrospinota bacterium | reverse complement strand
GAGAGGCGACTAGGCTTTATTTGTCAACCGGTTACGATGAGGCTCCCCCGCGCGGGGAGCCTTTTTTGTTGGCGGCTGAAAGACTGGAATGAAACGAATGATTGACTGGAAATCCGTGCAAAGCCGCCAGTGATAGCCGGAACTGAAGTAGCCAAATCATTTGTATAGTTTGACAATCAACCTGTTGTTGCTAGAATTTGTTGTAGGATTTGTTGACTATGTAGACTCTATTTTTGGTGGTTGTTATGAGAGAGCTTGTTCGAAAGACTCAGCGTGAAGGCGCCGACAAGGGCGTAGAGGCCTCGATGCGCGCGGCTCAGGAGGGAATGTCCGAGCAGGACAAGCTCGAAAAACGAGATGAATACCTTGCAAAAGGATGTTCCCTCGATACGGCCAACAAACTTTTCCCCGACTTGCCTCCGCTTCAATAGCTAGCCGTACCTCCCGATTCTCCGCGCTTGTTCGACGAATTCTTCGATGTCCCACCCCATGGCGGGCGCGAATTTCCTTGCTTGGTCGTACAAATCATCATCTGAAAAGCAACTGCTCGTTAGATGCCGAATTATTTCCCGATCACTTAGCGGCGTACCCTTCCCGTCGAAACCGGTTCTCGCCGCTTGAATAATCATTTCTGCTTCGGACATGTATCGAATGTCGCGAGGGTCTTCCTCATTACCCATCCGCGCAATACCTCTTTCGTGTTGTGGGTAAATCGTTTTACATAGAAGATGGATTGTATGCCATTCAGACATGCCCCATCGGAGCCTGTCTGGAATCAGGCGTTCGTGAACGAAACGACGCCCCATATCCGACAAACGATAATACTACCGAACGTAAGAGATACCAAGTTGAACGCTATCCCGCCCCCGAAAGACCGCGCATCCCCCCGTTTTCAAGCCCGGCGATATGTACTATGCTATGAGCATTCAATAGGAACCTGCTCATCTATTCTCAAGCAAAGGGGATGAAGCCATGTGCGCACAACAAGTAGAGATTCTCGATCGCTCCGAAATGACGGATCAGCTGAAGGAAATGATATCGCTCGATCCGAAGGAAACCACCATCGTCACCATCGACATGCACCGGGGGCACCTCGACCCCGAAGTCGCCACCATGCCGGCGAGTGACGAGGACTGCGAGAGCGTCATCAGCGCCGCGGAAGAAGTCCTCGGTTTCGCCAGAAGCCACGGGATTCCCGTCGTCCACGTGAAGCTCATCTTCCGGAAGATCCCCGGCCTCGGCAGCGAGGGCATGCGGGTGCACTTCTGGAAGGCGCTCCACGACATCCAGGACGAGAAGAACCGCTTGACGCTCGGCCGCAAGAGTACGGTGAACGACCACAACATCATGGGCGAGGTGACGACGGAGATGATCCCCTCCCTCGTGGAAGAGGGCGACTACATCATCGACAACAAAAAACGCCTCGACTGCTTCATGGGAACGGACCTCCAGATGCTCCTCGACTCGCTGGGCACGAAGAACGTGTGCCTCATGGGCATCAACACGAACACGTGCGTTCTGAACACGGCCTTCACCGCCTTCAACTACGACTACCGGGTGGTGATGCTCTCCGACTGCGTGAAGAGCATGTACGGGCCGGACCTGCACGTCTTCGGGATGCAGAACGTCATGCGCTGCCTCGGCTGGGTGTTCGACAACGAGGAGTTCATGGACAAGGTCGCCGAGGGCGCCGAGGGCAAGAAGAGCTGATTCCCCGCGCTCGATGAGAGCGTTTTTTTAACTTCGCAGGCGGGCCGCAACGGCCGCGCGAGCGGCCGAAGAGCGGCTTTTCGACTATTCACAGAAGAGGATTTACGAGATGCCGAAAGTTCAGGTGGGTGACGTAGAGCTGTATTACGAGGATTACGGAGAGGGCGTGCCCGTCGTTCTCATCCACGGCCTCGCGGGCGATTGCAGCGCGTGGAAGGCCCAGATCGAGAGCCTGGAGAAGAACTACCGCGTGCTGGCCTTCGACAACCGGGGGGCGGGCAGGAGTTCCGCGCCCGACTATCCCTACACGTCGAGCCATTTCGCGGCCGACACCATCGGCCTGATGGACGCGGTGGGCATCACCGAGCCCGCGCACGTCATCGGCCGCTCGATGGGGGGCGCCATCGCGCAGATGATGGCGCTCGACTACCCCGACCGCGTGCGGAGCCTCCTCATCACCGCCTCTTTCGGCAAGCTGGACAGGTACGGCTATCAGATTCTCTACAACATCAACGAGGTGGTGAAGGCCCAGGGCTACGCGCCCGCGGCGATGCACCAGTCGCTGTTTTTCTTCCCGCCTCATTATTTCAACGAGAACAAGGAGCAGCTCGACGCGTTCGAGGCGGGGCTCGGCAACACGGATCGCCCCATACCCGGCTACGTCAACTCCACCCACGCCTGCCTCACGCACGACGCGCTCGACAGGCTGCACGAGGTGAAGTGTCCCACGCTCGTCCTCGCGGGCGGGCAGGACGTGCTGTGCGCGGCGAGCGCATCGCAGGAAATCGCCGATAGGGTGCCGGGTTGTGAGATCAAGATTTACGAGGAGGCGAGCCACTTCTTCCTCATCCAGTGCTTTGAGGAATCCTTGCGCGACATCGAGGATTTCCTGGCGAGAAACTAGAACGAACGGAGAGCGGGCGCAGTTCCCGCTCTCCCGGTTTTCAGAACGCATCGCGGCGGTCCGGCGTGGGCCGCCGCGATGGCCTTTTCACGATTGATTTGCAGGAGTTTTTCCACATGGCGAAATTCACGGATCCCATCGAAGTGCGCGGGCAGCGCATCAAGCACCGCATACTCATGTCCGCGATGACGACCTCGCGCGCGGAAGTCGACGGCGCGCCCTCCGCCTGGTCGCACGCGCACTACGAGGCCCGCGCCCGGGGCGGCGCCGCGGTTTGCTTCACCGAAGCGACCTACGTCAACCAGGAGGG
>WTGD01000160.1 GCA_011523725.1 Nitrospinota bacterium | reverse complement strand
CCCAGGTGCGGCGGGTTCCGCATGGGGCCGACGCGTTCGCTCTCGTTCATCGCTCTTTCTCCTCCCCGTCAGTGGCAGTCGATCAGGTCCACGTCCACGGCTTCGCCGTCCTCGAAACGGAACACCACGCGCCACCAACAGGATATCGGGTTTTGCTTCGTCTGTCCGATCAGATGGCCGCCGCGCATTTCCCCGCATTTGCGGTGTGCGCGTTTCCGGCCGGGTGGGCGAGAATTCCGCGCGGAAAAATTGTTCCCGGCGACAGGAGGAGGGGAGAAAATGGAAACGGCGATTCGGGTTCAGCCGGCGTGGCCTGCGGCCCACGGATCGGAAAATGCAGGCTTCCCCTCCCCGGGAAAGCCCGGCCCTCATCGGTCGGAATCGAGCAGAAAAAATCGATAAAAAGGCCGAAACAATTCCATAAATATCGATAAATTCACGTGGTTTTTCCGTAAATTTCCGAAAATTAAATGCGGCGATATGCCATAATTGCGCCTGGAAAAACGGCGGAAACGAGGGGGAGTACGCCCCCGAACCGATGGCGCAGGAGGAGGCGCGAGATGGGTCTTTTGAGCATCAACCACACGAGTTTCACGGTCTCGGACGCTCGGGCGATAGCCGAGTGGTACTGCGAAACCCTTGATTTTACAATACTTTCGGACGAGACGCGGCCCCGGGACTACAGCGAGAAGGTGACGGGCATCGCAGGCGCGGACCTCCGCATCATCTACATCCGGGGAGGCGAATACAACATCGAGCTGGTCGAATACGCCGGCGCGCCCGGCGTCAAGATAGACACGGCCACGAACAACGTGGGCAGCGCGCACATCGCCTATAACGTCAATGATCTCAAAGGGATGTACGAAGCGTTGGCGCCCAGGGGGGTGAGGTTCGTCTCCCCGCCCGTGCCCGTCACCCAGGGGCCCAACACGGGCGGCTTCGTCGTATATCTGGAAGATCCGGACGGCAACACGCTCGAACTCATCGAGAGGCCGGGCGGGTAAGTCACCCGAAATCAGAGGGTTACGCTCTCCCCCGGCTTCAGGACGATGATCTCCGTGTCCAGGCCGCGCTTTCTCACCTCCTCGGTGAACGCCTCGGGCGTTCCCGTCAGGTGGGGCAGGCTCGAATGGTGGATGGGCACGACGCGCTTCGCCTCGAGCAGCTCACAAGCCAGCGCCGCCTGCCGCGCGCCCATGGTGGCCCTGTCCCCGATGGGCAGGCAGCACAGGTCGGGCGCATAGAGTTCGGCGATGATGCGCATGTCGCCGAAAACGGCCGTATCTCCCGCGTGGTAAAGGCGTTTGCCGTCCTCGAAAGTGAGAATCAGGCCGCAGGGCTCGCCCGTGTATTTCAGTTCCGGCCCGTAGGCGCCCCCGTGAAAGGCGTGGGTGAGCGTAAGCTGGACGCCGCCGAAATCGACCGTGCCGTCCTTTCCCATGGGGGTGGCGTGGGCGCCCAGGTCGTATTCGGCGTTTATGGTGCGGATGAGATCCATGTGGCCCGCCACCGGGCACGGGTTCGCCTCGAAAACGGGGATCACGTCGCCCGTATGGTCGAAGTGGCCGTGCGTGAGGCAGATGAGGTCCGCCTTCCGCGGGGTTTTGAGTTCAGGCGGGCAGACGGGGTTTTTCTCGAGCCAGGGGTCGATGTAGATGGTCTTGCCGCCGTCGGTTTCGACCAGAAACGTCGATTGTCCATGAAATATCAGCCTAGCGCCCATGTCTTCGCACTGCCTCCTAAGTGTTTGATTTACCTGTAAATCTATAAATGTTCCCGGAACCAGGCAGTCGTTTCCCTGAGGGCCGTCTCGAAGAGTGTCGGGTTGTTCACCTGGTAGACGTCGTTGTGGCGTCCCTTGGGAAGCATGACGAGCTTTTTGGGTTCGCCGCAAGCCGCGTAGCAGGCGTGCGCTTCGGACGGGGGGACCATGACGTCTTCTTCCCCGTAGATGAACAGGACGGGCCGGGGCGAGATTTTCCCGACCACCCACTCGGGGCGATACCGGAAACACGCCTCCACGCTTTCGAGGTCGAGTTCGAGCACTTCCTCGGAGCCGTGCTCCTCCAGCGTCATCGGGGGTTTGGGGTTGTCCGGGTCGTCGCTGTAGATATCGTGGCGGATGATGGTTTCCCGCTCGTTCGTGGCGACGCGCCTGCGGGCTGCTTCCCGTATCCGGGACTGGAAGGCAAGCCATTCATAGGGCCTTCTCAAAGTTTTCAGCCAGCGCTCGCCGTCGTGCACCCCCACGGCGGAGACGGTCGCCTTCACCCGCTCATCGAACGCCGCCACCCAGATGGCGTGCGCGCCGCCAAAGCTCGTGCCGTACAGGCCGATTCGCTCGGGATCCACGCCTTCGATGGTCTGGAGACAGGTGATTCCGTCATAGGTGTCCTGGGCCTGCTCCAGTGGACGGTGACGCCCACGAGCACCCTCGCTCACGCCGTAGCCGCGATAATCGGGCGCTAGGGCGAAAAAACCCGCTTTGCTCAAATGAATCGGCATATCGATTGTGGCCAGGTTTTTTCGTCCGCTGTAGCCCGTGACGCAAACGATCCCCGGCCGGAGCGGATCACCGGGCTTCCAGTCAGCAGGGCGGTATAGATGAGCGGCGATTTTGAGGCCGTCGCTGAAATAGGAGATATTTTCGTGCATTTCCCTTTCCTTTTTGAAGTATTCAATTATAGTTTAGCGGAGAATACCGGGTTTTTGACACAAAGAACCACCGCTGGTAAGAGAAAAAAGGCGTACAGCGCACGGTCTTTCAAGAAGTTACCGGGTCCGTGGTAGTACCGCCTGGGTGATAGATTTCTTCAATCGTGGTCTCGCCGCTTGGAGAGGAGATACTGACAGAATCATGTCTCGTCAAAAAGTCTTCATCATTCTGGCCGTCGTGGTTCTGATGGCAGGAGCGGCGATTACAAGTCTTCTGATTCGGAATCGGCCAAAACCCGAGGTTGTGATTGCCCCTGAGCCGCGCAGATTCGTCAGAACCATGCTCTTGAAAAAACAGGACAAAACCTTCTGGGTCAAGGGATTCGGAACGGTCCGGCCCAAAACGGAGCTTTCCATCGCGCCGGAAGTATCCGGGAAAGTGGCTGATCGCTCGGCCGGGTTCAGGACCGGCGGCTTCATCAAGAAAGGGGATGTGCTTTTCCAAATCGACCCTGCGGATTACAAACTCGCCATCGAGCGGCGCAGGGCGGAAATCGCGCAACTCAGAGCCGACATTGCTCGTTTGAGGCAGGAGGAAAAGAACCATCAAGCTGATCTGGACATCGCAGAGCGTCAAATGGAGTTGGTGTCTCAAGAAATGGAACGCAACGAAAGATTACGAAGACAAGGCGTTATTTCTTCTGGTCAATATGATCAGTCGCAACAAAATTTTCTCAGACAAGAAAGAACGGTTCAGTCCATCATGAACGTGTTGGCGCTGCTGCCCGTTCAGTTGAGGCAGAAGCGCGCGGCGTTGAGTGCGAACCAATCGGAACTCAAAGGGGCGACTCTGCAACTGTCTCGGACCAAAATCGTGGCTCCTTTTGATGCTCGCGTGCGAGAGACGAGTTTGGAAATTGGAGATTTCGTCAGTGTGGGTAAATCCGTGGGAAAAATTTATGATGTGTCAGCGCTTGAAGTCCCGGTTTCACTGCCGGTTGAGGATGCGCGCTGGGCGTTTCGCCGTAACAGAGAAATACCCTTTCCACGTAGTCAAGAAGAGGTAAATTCTTTTTTCCCGGCCGCCAGGGTGTCCTGGAATCAATTTGGAAAAAAATTTGAATGGACCGGGCGGGTGTCCCTCGTTGATTCCGGGCTTGATGAGTCCACGCGCGCGCTCACACTCGTGGTTGAAATTTCTGAACCCATGAAAAACTGGATACCCGGGAAGCATCCTCCTCTTTTTGTGGGGATGTTCGTTGAAGTGAACATCGAAGGCGTCACGATGCCTGGCGTATTTGTCATTCCGCGCACCGCATTGCGCGAACGGGATCACGTGTATTTGTTGGACGATGGGAAACTAAGGATTCAAAAAGTGGAAGTCATTCGAAAAGCCCGGGATGAAGTCGTCATCAGAAATGGAGTGAACGAAAACGCCCGCATCATCCTTTCCGCCATCCCCGACCCCGTTTCCGGTATGAAGCTTAGCACTCAGAACGGGATTGTCGGAGGGGCTTCGGCGCAATGAAGCAAATTCTGACCTGGTCTGCGCGTCATACTGTTTTCGCCAACCTTTTGATGGTGATTATGCTGATCATCGGCGTTATCGCCGTTTTTCAAATCCGCAGCGAATTGCTTCCTCAATTCGCCTTGGATCAGGTTAGCGTCAAAGTAGAGTGGGAGGGCGCGAGTCCCGCGGAGGTGGAAGAGGGGGTTTGCATCAAAATCGAAGAAGCCTTGACCGGTGTCGAGGGGGTAAACAAAATCACTTCGATTGCCTATGAGGGGCGATGTGAAATTGCAGTGGAACTACATACTTGGACCAAAAGTTCCCGGGATTTGATGGAGGACATCAGAAGCGAAATCGACCGCATTAGGACATTGCCCGAAGATATAGAAAGGCCCATCGTTTCAGAAGTGAAGCGGGTACTTCAGGTAGTTGATATCTCTTTGTTCGGCGGTGTCCCGGAAGAAGTCCTGAAACGAAAAGCCACGGAGATCAAAGATGAATTGCTGGAAATGCCTAGCATTTCCAAAGTGGTTTTGGGCGGCTTGAGGGATTGGGAAATTTCAATCGAAGTTTCAGAGGAGATGTTGCGCCGCTACGGGCTCACTTTTGAACGAGTTGGAAATATCATTCGCAAAAACGTGCTTGAACTATCGGGTGGGGATATCCGATCAGAAGAGCGAAGAATTAGAATCAGGACATTGGGGAAGCGTTACACGGGTCTGGAATTCGAGCGCCTGGAAATACTCACCCAACAAGACGGGACTATCCTGAGGCTCGGTGATATTGCTCGTGTGGTCGACGCTTTTGAAGACAGCGATAGAACAGGTCGGTTTGATGGGAAGCCGGCTGCACTTATCACAGTGTATCGAACCGATGAGGAAGATGCGCTTTCGATTTCTAAAGCAGCAATTGAATACGTTAAAAAAAAGCGCGAGAGATTGCCTGAAGGATTGGATTTGGTCCATTGGGCGGATACTTCGCGTTTGATACAGGATCGGCTCGATCTTTTAATGAGAAACGGGCGCACCGGCCTTGTATTGGTTTTCCTCTCCATGTGGTTGTTTTTGAACATTCGTCTTTCATTCTGGGTGGCCATGGGAATTCCCGTCTCCCTGTTGACGGCGCTCGGTTTTTTGAATTTCTCTGGCGGTACTCTCAACATGCTCTCGATGTTCGCCTTCATCATGGTTTTGGGGATACTGGTCGACGACGCAATTGTAGTGGCTGAAAATATCTATTCTCATATGGAAAGAGGGAAGAATCGCGTTCAGGCCGCTATTGACGGCTGTCATGAAGTAGTCCTTCCGGTTATCGCTACTGTAGTTACATCCATTGTGGCTTTCGCTCCCTTGCTGATGGTGGAAGGAACTATCGGAAAATTCATGGCGGTGCTTCCGGCGGCCATCATCGCTGCGTTAATCGCTTCTCTCATTGAGTCGCTATTCATTCTGCCTGCTCATTTGGGACATTGGGTCCGGCCGCCCAAGACGGGTGGAAGGCCGGCGCGCATGAGGAACGCTATCGATAGAGCAATCAACTGGCTTATCCATCAATTTTATGCGCCGATTCTGAGATTTTGCCTCAGTGCCAGATATCTGGTCATCTCTCTGGCTTTGGTGGTTTTTATGGTGACTGTAGGTTTGGCCGTGGGCGGCCATGTGAGATTTTTGTTTTTCCCAAAACTCGATTCTGATTGGGTGGAAGCTAGAATTCTATTCCCTCCAGGAACCCCGATTCGGCAAACGCGAAATGCGGCGCATAGGATTGAGCAAGCAGCCGTTGCCCTTGATGAGGTTTTTCGTTCGAAAACGGGTGAGCCCATCGTGAAACATATTTTTACAACGCTGGGCGAACAATTTGGCCAAAACCGTGAGAGTGTCGCCGGGGGAAGCCATATGGCGCATTTGATTGTGGAGTTGCTGCCCTCGGAATCCAGAGGCATTAGTGGGGAGGAAATCACAAACCGCTGGCGCGAGATTACAGGAGTAATTCCAGATGTATTGAGCCTTACTTTCGGTTCCGGGAGAGCCGGCCCGCCCGGTGGCAAACCTATTGATGTGCAGTTTTATGGTGATAACATCGAGACATTGAGAAGTATAGCCACGGAGTTGAAGCGGGAGTTAACAAAATATCCTGGTATATATGACATTCAGGATGACTTCAGGCCCGGAAAACTTGAATTCCGAGCGTCGTTGAAGCCACAGGCTCGGGTACTTGGCGTAAGCCTGGATGACCTGGGGCGTCAATTGCGCGCGCGCTTTTTCGGGCTGCAAGTCCTGCGTCTACAACGTGGCCGGGATGACGTGAAGGTCAGACTTCGCTATCCGCCCGAGGAGAGGCGCTCTATCGAAGACATCAGGAAAATGAGGGTCAGGACGTCTTCAGGGGCGGAAATCCCTTTCCACGAGGTGGCGGAAGTCCAGATGGTTCAGGGGCTTGATGAAATCAGGCGTGTTTCCAGAGCAAGGGCGATCAACGTAACGGCTGAAATGAACCAGGACCGCGCCAATCCCACCGAGGTCCTAAACGACTTGAATGCGAATTTCTTCCCACAGCTCCTGAACCGCTATAACGGAGTAGGGATTAGATTCGAAGGTCAGGCTAAGGAGACGCAGGAGTCATTCGCGAGTCTGTTCCGCGCCTTTGCGCTGGCAATAGCCGTTATTTTTGCGATTTTGGCCACGTTGTTCAGAAGCTATTTCCAGCCCTTAATCGTCATGAGCGCCATTCCGTTCGGGGTTGTTGGCGCAATTTGGGGGCATATAATCCTAGGGTACGATATCTCCATATTGAGTATGTTTGGCATCTTGGCGCTTACCGGGGTTGTGGTGAATGACTCTTTGGTGCTTTTGGATTTCGCAAATCGGAGCATCAAAGATGGAATGCCGATAGAAGATGCGCTTCACCAAGCCGGTGTCGCAAGATGGAGAGCGATAGTATTAACAACCATGACTACGGCAGCGGGATTGGGGCCGATATTGTTCGAAAAAAGTTTCCAGGCGCAATTCTTGATCCCCATGGCGATTAGTTTGTGCTTCGGACTGCTTTTCGCAACGGTGATTACGCTTGTTCTGGTTCCCGTCATTTCATTGATTGGAAACGATGTGGGGCGGTTTTGGTGGCGCATATGGACGGGCAGATGGTTGACGAGAGAAGAGGTAGATGTGCACTCTCCACAGAGAGGAGAGATGGGCGTATAGTAAATATTGCACTCATCCCAAAATATTATCCTGAGAACAAATGAATGAAGGAGCAATAGGCTTTATGTCCTCAAGTTTAGATGTGCATTATGGCGAAGAGATGGGAGACAAGATGGAAGCGGTTGTGATGACCGCACCCGAAAAGCTTGAAATTCAATCCGTTCCCGTTCCGGAACCGAGTATTGGAGAAGTACTCATTAAAGTAGAGTGCACAACGATTTGTGGGACGGATATCGAGATCATCAAAGGCGGTCACCTCCCCAATTGGCCTCCCCAACTTCCAGCTATCTTGGGACACGAATGGGCCGGCAGAATTGTGGCGATGGGCCCTATGACTGAGGGTTTCGGCCTTGAGATGGGTGATGCCGTGGCCGGAACGAGTCACGCAGGGTGCGGCGCCTGTCGCATGTGTCTAATTGGTCGCTATAACCTTTGCTACAATTATGGGAATACAATCACTGGACACAGGCAGTATGGGCATATCACTCAGGGTTCATATGCCGAGTATGTGACAAACAACATACGCGCGCTGCACAAGATGCCCGCAGGAATGTCATTCGAATATGGCTCAGCTGTAGATCCGGCTGCTTGTGGTCTCTGGACGGCGAAGCGCGCAGGGATTAACCCCGGCGATACGGTCGTGATCTTGGGTTCTGGACCCATAGGTGTTTTTGCGTATGAATCAGCCAAGGCGATGGGCGCAGGACGCGTGATTGTCGTGGGCGGCGGCAGGAGACTCGAAATCATAGAGCAACAAGGAGCTGAAGTGATCAGCTACCGGGATGGTGGTGTACCGGAGAGGATAGACGAGATGACGGACGGGAGAAAAGCCAACGTGGTGCTGGAGACGGCTGGAACCACGGATAGCTTCAGGTGGAGTGTGGACTGTGGGGGCAAAGGCGCGCGAGTCGCCATCACCGGCATACCGGAGAACATTCCTGACATGGCGTGGAAACGCGTGGTGCTCGAAGAGATGGATATTTTCGGCGTTCGAGCGAATCCCAATTGTGGAGATGAGGTATTATCGCTCATTCATGCCGGGAGAATGAAGGTAGACCCATATATTACTCATCGGTTCCCGCTCAAAGAATATCAAGAAGCGCATGATACGTTTGCAGCACGAAAGGACGGCGCTTTGTTGGTGAATCTGATTCCCGGAGCATAACGGAAATGTCTCAAGGCGAGATGAAGTATGGTGCGAGGATGATTGCAGAGGCGAAGCTGGAAGCCGTTCCGAATCCCTCGAAGCAACGAGATTATGTTGTCGATTTCACAATTCCCGAATTCACCTGCCTTTGTCCGATCAGCAATTTTCCCGACTTTGCCACCATCCGCATCAAATACGTCCCTGGAGACAAGATCGTGGAGTTGAAATCCCTGAAACTCTACATCAATAATTACAGGGATCGAGAAATTTTCCATGAACAGGTGGTCAGCACCATTCTTGATGACTTGATTGAAGTTTGCGAGCCGAAGTGGGTGTGGATTGAAGGCGATTTTAACGTGAGGGGAAATATCAAAACGAAAATTCGAGCTACATATGGTGCAAAGCCACCGGATGTTCCGGAATAGGCAAGTTGCCGCTTAGGTTGATACACTAAAAGGCCTGACGATTGTTGTGTGGCATAAAAACTCAATAGTTTAAGTCATATTTTTTCTGAGGTGGAAATGACAGACTACAAAGTAGCAGGCATGGGCCTCACCCGAATCGATGCCCCGGACAAAGTAGCTGGAAGCGCCAAATATGCGGCTGATGTTCCATCGAGCCGCGCACTCATCGGGCTGGTTTTGGGCAGTCCGCACCCTTATGCGAAAGTGAAAAGCGTGGATGTAGACAAGGCACGCCAAATAGCCGGTGTCCGCGCGGTCGTGACGCGAGATGAAGCTCCCCGCATTCGATTCGGTGCCAACATCAAGGATCAGAGTTGGTTTGCGCAGGACGGATTTGTCCGATACGGCGGAGAACCGGTAGCTGCCGTGGCCGCCGAAGATATGGATGCCGCCCAAGCAGCCATCGAATCGTTTCGCGTGGAATATGAAGTTTTGGAGCCGGTGGTCAACGGCTTGGATAGCCGGGCCGGCAAAGGTCTTGCCGTTCATGAAGATTGGCGAGAATTGGGGCTCGGGCCGAATGCGGACAAAAATATCATCGCCCGTTTTGAAAAAGAAATTGGAGATGTCGGTACCGGATACGAAGAGGCGGATCGCATTTTTGAGCATACTTTTTCCACGCCGTTCGTACATGCCGGCTATATCGAGCCTCATGCATGCATTGCTGAGGCTGGGGCCGACGGGAAAGTTACCATATGGACAACCACGCAGGATGCGTGGGCCATTCGTGCGGATGTGGCCGAGGCGTTTGGGTTCCCGGCAACACAGGTTCGTGTCATTCCTACTGAAATCGGAGGAGGTTTTGGCGCTAAACTGAAGAGCACTTACGAGCACATCGCCGCTCTTTTGGCTTTGAAGACAGACCAGGCTGTGCGCATGGAGATGACCCGCGAGGAAGATCATATCGGAGTGAATCCGAGACACCCTCATTTCATCACGATACGCACAGCGGTAAAGAGTGACGGTACTTTCATTGCCCGGGAACTTGATGTCACGATGGATCATGGAGCCTATGGCCGAGGCGCGCCGTTCCAGTGCAGCAGCAAGATGCTGATGGGCTCATCCTCATATCGTATTCCCAACGTCAGGATTCGCGCGTGTACGGTCTATACCAATGGCCCCGTTTGCGGCCCTGTTCGTGCTCCGAGCGGGCCCCAGTATCACTTTGCCACCGAAGTGCAGATGGACATCATCGCGCGCGAAATGGGGATTGACCCACTCGAGATAAGACGAATCAATTCCCTTCGACCCGGAGATGAGACGTTGGCTGGGAGGGAGGAGGCACCATCCATGCGTAGCGTGCTCGACTCAACGGCCGTGGCGGGGGATTGGGGGGAGAAGATAGAGGCGAACGGAGAACTCGAGGGAGAGGGATGGAAACTGGGTCGTGGCATTGCATGCGGATATTGGCCGGGGCCCGGAGAAGCGTCTAGTTGCACGGTTCGTTTGAATCAAGACGGTACCGTCCAAGTAATAGCGGGAACGGTGAACCTCACGGGCATGAGTACTTCCATATGCCAACTCGCTGCAGAGGAATTGGGCGTAAGTTTGGATGAAGTGCGTTACACGAATGGCGATACGGATTCGGTTCCCGAATCATCGGCGGCATCGGGTAGCAAGGCGACGCGTGCGGTGGGAATGGCAACTTTGAGTGCCGCGCGCGATTTACGAAACAAAATATTGAATGTGGCGAGTATAAAACTCGAAGCCGCTGCTGACGATCTGGTATTGGAAGATGGTCAAGTCAGGGTAGCTTCAGCGCCCGACCGAGCTCTTACACTTGCGCAGGTGGCCAAAGCGGCGCCTGAAATTCAGGGATTTTTAATAGGACAAGGGGAAAGCGTAAAGCCGCCGCCATGTCCAATACATACAGGACAGATAGCGGATGTGGCTGTAAATCCCGAACTTGGTGAGATCAGGGTTTTACGCCTCATATGTGTCCAGGATGTGGGATTCGCCATCAACCCATTGTCCGTTGTGGGTCAGATTGAGGGCGCCATGCTACAGGGTCTCGGATTGGCCCTCATGGAAGAGCAGCCGAGACGGCCGGATGGAAACCTTCATGGCGATACTTTCCATGAGTATCTGATACCTACCAGCATGGATATGCCTGAACTGAAAGCCGTTTTGTATGACAACCCGGCCGAAGGCACGCCCTATGGAATGCGGGGAGTGGGTGAGCCGCCCATCGTGGCGACTGCTGCGGCGATAGTAAATGCCATACAAGATGCTGTCGGTATACCTGTTTTCTCGTTGCCTGTCGGCCCGCATCATATTCGAGAGGCTTTAGCTACGAGCAGCGTATAAATCACACCCGATAATACCAAGGAGAATCCAATGCCTGTGGACGAAGGAACAAGTTTGCCGGATAGCCTGGGTGTAACCGAAGAGATGATGGCGTGTCCTCTGCCAAGATTGCCTTTCGTCGATCCCGATAATGTGCCTGACGATCTCGAGGAGGAACTTGCTCCGCTCTATGATTGGTCGAAGCGTATGTGGGGCACGGTACCACGCTTTTTGCAGCTTTTGGCAAATGCTCCTCCCACGATGGAAGCATGGATGTTGCTCGACCAGAAGCTCCGCACGAATCGATTGAAGACGGAGTCGGATTACATCCGTCTCATGGAGCTCGTTATCGTCAAAACGGCCATATTGACGGAGTGCAACAACTGAATCGGGCACAATGTGGAGCTCGGTCGAGCTCTGGGTCTAACCCAGGAGCAAATCAATTTGCTGGAAGGTGATGATTGGAAAGACAGTGATTTGTTCGATGATAAGGAGAAAGCCGTTATCCGGTGGGCGGATGAGGTGTCGAAGTTGACGGCAAAGAACAACGACTTCGCGTTCAATGAGATGAAAAAATATTTCTCCGATCGGCAGATCGTGGAACTCACCTTTATTTGTGGGATGTGGCATCTTTCGGGAAGACTAGCCGAGGCGCTTCACCTGGTGGTGGAACCGCCAGGAGGGCGTATCGAATTTCAAGCGGAAGATATGGCGTAGATAGTTTGACTCGAGGTTGAAGGTTCAAAGCCTCAGTTTTGTGGGCAACCATTTGTATGTGCGTGTGTCCATGAAAGTCATATTGTGCGTTGAACAAGACGGAGTTACCGGAATTTCATCCTATCGCCTTTTCATTTTATCTTGATCAAAAACTTTTTAATTTTCGGACATTACCCGAGAATGCAGAAGTATTACTTTGAGTAATACGTTTTGTTGTTTGAAAAATAAAGGTTTATGGGAAAAGCATTGCTTTTTTTGATGATTTGAGTATACTCACCGGTTTTGTGATGTCGCCTGTGGCGAGGTTTGGACAAATTCGTATTGAGCCGCCCGTAGGATGAGGATGAAATGATTGAACTAAGAGATAGTGTTGTCGTTTTGGATCACGAGTTTTTTGCGGAATCCGGAGATGTACTGCCAGACGATGTGGACTATGATGTACTTGATGAAGACGTAACGGATGATTCCTGTATTTTAAGTGACGGCGAAGGGGGTAATGCTCCTGCTGCGTACTAGCGTTCAACAGGAGAAAATGATTCAACGCCCGGTTGGTATATCAGCCGGGCGTTTCTTTTGTCCTGAATTTTTTGCAGGATATATTTTTTACTTCATGACGATGGGAAAAATGTGATGGCGGCAGACGAATTGACGATTCACCATGAGGACACGCGGGGGCGCATTCTCTCAGCGGATTCGATGACGTATTTTGATGAAAGGGTTGGGAAAAGGGACGTTCTCATTGGAGGTTCTTACGCCGCACGAATGACGATTGCCTGGGCAATGCGGCTGGGTGCGAGGGCAATCATTGCCCATGCGGCCGGAGTTGGAAGGGATGATGCGGGGATCAGCGGTCTCCACCTGGCTCAGGATCATCATGTGCCTGCACTGGCGTGTGAGACCATGTCCGCCAGACTCGCCGTAGGAGAATCCGTTTATGAAGGTGAAGTCGGCCATGCGAATCAAGTGGCTCAAAGTCTTGGTGTAGAAATCGGTCAGTCCGTTGCTGAAGCTTCGAATTATTTACTTGATGCCGAGGTGGGTCGGGAAGTGATTGTCGAAGAAAGTCTTGACGATAGAATTTATGAGTTGGAGCAATTTCCGAACGGTAATATACGTGCCTCATGGGGAATTCCCGTCCTGCGTTCTATCCAGGAACCAAGGCCCCAGGATGTTTTTATTCAAGCATCACATTGCGGGCTCACTCTCGTACCGCATGTCATGAAGCTTAATCTGAGGGGTGTAATTGCGAATGATGCGGGACGGGGGAAAAACGATTCTGGTATCGCTTCTTTTCCCTATCTGGCGCGAGAGGGGATTGCGGTGGCGGCGGTCGGCGCTATGAGCGCGCGCATTGGTGATGTGATGAGCACATGGGAAGACGGTGTCATTTCATGTATGAATGAAATAGCCGAAAAGCATGGCGTGCGGGAAGGCATGAGAACGCGAGAGGCGGCTCACGCCATGCTCAATGCGTGAGGGCTTCAATGGTGGAGGTGAGGGGATTCGAACCCCTGACCTCGTGGGTGCGATCCACGCGCTCTCCCATCTGAGCTACACCCCCACAAAGGAACTTGAAGTTAGGCGAAGGAACTTCGGGTGTCAAGTGAAATAGGGAGAGCCGATGAAGAACTCCCCCCAGGAGACTTCACCGGCTCTCGACCTGCCGCAGAGTCCGCCCGTTTCCCCCGCAGCAGGGAGTCGTGTTCAAACTTAAAGTGGGAGCCGAGAACGCAACCCCCGAGGTGTAGTATCCTCGGCTCCCGATCCTGCTGCAGAGTCCGCCCGTTTCCCCCGCAGCAAGAGAGTTCACTAAAATTCTATTTTGGTGAGAGTCGGGGGATAACCCTCCGAGGATTCTCCCCCGACTCTCGTCCCGCCGCAGAGTCCGCCCGTTTCCCCCACGACGGGTAAGTAATTTCAAGAACATCCACTCGTCGCGCCACAAGTCATACATTTCAGGCACGTGCCGTTTCGCACTAAAGTGAACAAACCACAATCGCTGCATGCTTCACCCTCATATCCTTTGGCGCGGGCTTCTTCGATACGCGAATCGAGGGTGGAACTTGTTTCCGTTATAGGTGTCGTTGAAGTTTGGGTAGATTCTTTCTCATAATTCAAATTTATCCGGTCACTGCGCGGTGCGCTCGCATCCGGTCCCGGGAATACGGTTTGAATCTCTTCTTCTTCCTCGGTGTCGAATTCCGGGATCTCTTCTTGGGGGCGCCCAATGGTGTCGCTTCTCAAGTCCTCGGACACGACTTGTGCAAGGTCGTGCCGTCCGAGATATGAAACTGCCAACTCACGGAAGATGTAATCGATGATCGATGTGCTCATCTTGATGTGCGGGTTGCCCGAGACCATACCCCCTGGTTCGAATCGTGTGAAGACGAAGGCATCCACGAATTCATCCAAAGGTACGCCGTGCTGGAGTCCCAGCGAAATTGCGATAGCGAAACAGTTCATGAGGCTTCTGAAGGCGGCGCCTTCTTTGTGCATATCTATGAAAATTTCGCCGATAGAACCATCCTCGTATTCTCCGGTTCTAAGATATACCTTGTGTCCTCCGATAACGGCTTTTTGCGTGTACCCACCACGGCGGGTAGGCAACTTGCGTCTTCTGGACTGGTAAATGATCCGGCGCACAATCTGCTGGGCTACGTGCACGGGAGTGCTTTGGGAAGCTGGTTCTTCTTCATCGATGTCACCGAAGAGTTCCGCTTCGCTCTGCGCGGAAAGTGGCTGGCTTAGTTTCGAGCCGTCGCGGTAAATCGCTATGGCCTTGGTCATCCGCTGCCACGATTCATGGTAGATGTCCAAAATGTCTTGAATCGTTGATTCCACGGGCATGTTGATGGTTTTGCTGATAGCGCCTGATATGAAAGGCTGTGCCGCCGCCATCATTCGAACATGAGCCATGGGGCTGATGAAGCGCTTGCCTTCTCGCCCGCATTTACTCGCGCAATCAAAAACGGCCAGATGTTCTTCTTTTAGATGGGGTGCGCCCTCAAGCGTCATTTTGCCGCAGACGAAGTCATTCGCTTCATTGATTTGTTCTGGAGTAAAACCAATGGCTTCGAGCAGATTCAGATTCCAGTCGGCTATTTGTGTTTCACTGAGTCCTAATTGCTCGCGGCAGAAGTCTTCACCGAGGGAGTATTTGTTGAAGGCGAACTGGATTTCAAACGCCCCCTCGAGAGCGGCCTCCACCTTTTCAAGAGCCTTGCTTGTAAATCCTTTTTCATGCAAAGACTCCGGATTGATGTGAGGCGCATTCGTGAGGGTGCCCCGCCCTCGGCAGTAGGCGACGATTTCGCGAATTTCTTCATCGCTATAGCGCATGTGACGCAAGGCAACGGGAACGGATTGGTTGATGATCTTGAAATAACCGCCTCCAGCCAGTTTCTTGAATTTCACCAAAGCGAAGTCCGGCTCGATTCCCGTTGTGTCACAATCCATCACCAAACCAATGGTGCCGGTCGGTGCGATGACGGTGGCTTGCGCATTCCGGTAGCCGTTTCGATAGCCGATGGCCAAGGCATCGTCCCATGCCGCACGCGCCGCTTGAAGAAGATAATGTGGACAAATTTCCGCAACGATTCCTTTTGGTGCCTTCGAGAGCATTTCGTATTCGGTTTCAGGCACCGAATAGGCTGCGCGGCGGTGGTTTCTCAGAACTCTCAACATGTGCTCTTGGTTGTCTTGGTATCTTACGAAAGCGCCCAGTTCTCCTGCCAACTCGGCGCTGGTGGCGTACGAGCAGCCCGTCATAATGGAGGTGAGAGCGCCGCACCACGCTTCCGCTTCCGGCGAATCGTAAGGGATGCCGAGAACCATCAACAAAGTGCCCAGATTGGCGTATCCAAGCCCCAAGGTTCGATACTCATAGGAACGTTTGGCTATTTCGGGGCTGGGGAATTGCGCCATGAGCACCGAAATTTCGAGGACGACCGTCAATAGGCGAATGACATGCCGATAGTCTTCTATCTGGAAATGATTCTTTTCAAGATCCAGGAATTTCATGAGATTCATCGACGCCAGATTGCATGCGGTATCATCCAGGAACATGTATTCCGAGCAGGGATTAGAGCCGTTGATGCGTCCATCGGCGGCGCACGTGTGCCAGTCGTTGATGGTCGTATCGAATTGAAGGCCGGGGTCTGCGCAACACCACGCCGCATATCCAATCTGATCCCAAAGTTCTTTCGAATTGACGGAGTCGGCGATTTCACCATCGGTGCGCCGAATCAGGTTCCAATCCGTATTTTTTTCGATGGCTTTCATAAATCCATCTGAAACGCGTATCGAATTGTTCGAATTTTGCCCGGACACCGAGGTGTAAGCCTCGCCTTCCCAATTCGTGTCGAATTCCTCGAACTCGATTTCGGTGATGCCTTGCCGCGCAAGTTGAAGAGTTCGATGAATGTAATTGTCCGGAACACCGGCGAGCCTTGCGGCGCGTATCGCTTTGGCGAGCGATGGGTTCTTGTCCGGCTGATGTAAATTGCCGTTCAAACCCAGGTTATTCCCTTCCAGGCAAGCCGCGAGAATAGCGTTCATATGGCGGTTGCACATCTTGCTGCCCGATACCAACGCGGCCACTTTCTGTTCTTCATGCACCTTCCAGTTGATGAATTCCTCGATGTCGGGATGATCGATGTCGAGCGTGACCATTTTCGCGGCCCGGCGTGTCGTACCGCCCGATTTGATGGCGCCTGCGGCGCGGTCCCCAATCTTGAGGAAGCTCATGAGGCCGGAGCTTTTTCCGCCTCCTGAGAGCGATTCCCCCTCCGCTCTCAAGCTCGCGAAATTCGTGCCGGTTCCCGAGCCGTATTTGAAGATGCGCGCCTCGCGCGTCCACAAATCCATGATCCCGCCCTCGTTGACGAGATCGTCTTTCACCGACTGGATGAAGCACGCATGGGGCTGGGGACGCTCGTAGGCGTTGGTGGAGCGGAGTATTTCCCCGGTTTCGGGATCGCAGTAGAAATGGCCCTGGGCGGGACGTGTAATGCCGTAGGCCCAGTGGAGGCCCGTATTGAACCACTGCGGCGAGTTGGGAGCCGCCATCTGGCTCGCCAGTATGTATAGGAGCTCCTCATAGAACGCCTTGGCATCCTCTTCCGAATGAAAATAGCCGTGTTTCCAGCCCCAATACGTCCAGCACCCCGCCAGGCGGTGGAATACGTCCCGGGCGTCTCGCTCGCTTCCGAACCGCTCGTCCTCGGGCAGGGATTCGAGTTTTTCCGTGTCCGGTTCCGAGCGCTGCAGCCACTCGGGCACGCCGTCTTCGGGAACTTTTCTCAAATGGGCGGGGACGCCGGCTTTCCGGAAGTATTTTTGCGCCAGGATGTCGACGGCCACCTGAGACCAGTTCTCCGGCGCCATGACGTCCTTCGCCTCGAAGACGACCGAGCCGTCCGGATTGGTGATGCGCGAGGTTCGCGGCGCGAAACCGACCTCGTCGTACGCGTCATCTCCGGCCCGGGTAAAACGCCTCGTAAACTCCACTCCCAGCCTCCTCCGCTAAGGGCGTCCCACTGCGCCGGGGACATATCTGGTATGACGAAATCAAGCCGTACCACTAAATGTAGTATGCTTTGCCCTCGTCTGTCAATACCCTAAAAACGGATATGCACAAAATATATGAACTTACCCACACGTTATCCCCAAATGTTGTGTTTTCCTGTGGATAACCGGCGAAAGAAGGAAAACGAGGGCTGAAAACCGCCCCGATTATCCCCCGCCGCCTCGTTTCCGGGAGCGGCGGCGCGCCCTTCACAGACGTTCCCGAGCGCCTGAATCTGGAGGGGAGAGCCGTCATCCGCCGATCTGATACCGCGAAAAACGCCCCCGCAAATCCCCGCATTTCGTGTCATCGCAGGCACCGCGGGCCGTGGCAGAATTCCCCCGCGCTTGGGTTCGGCGGCGTCACTTCCAGCCAATTTAATTTTCGGAAATTTATCGAAAAACCCCGTGAATTTATCGATATTTATCGAATTTTACGGAAA
>WTGD01000370.1 GCA_011523725.1 Nitrospinota bacterium | reverse complement strand
ATATGGAAGGACGCGCCTGGGCGGAGGAACTCGAAGGCTTCGCCGCGCGCGTCTGCCAGCATGAGTACGACCATCTCGACGGCC
The DNA here is from genome assembly GCA_011523725.1 of Nitrospinota bacterium. Classification (GTDB taxonomy): domain Bacteria; phylum UBA8248; class UBA8248; order UBA8248; family UBA8248; genus Bin107. The sequence goes on along the minus strand of WTGD01000370.1, from coordinate 2,849 downwards.
TCATCTTCTTCGACAGGATGCGGGATTTCTCGACGCTCTGCTTCGGCGAGGAATACCGCAGATACCACGCCCCGCGTCCGAAAAGCGAGTGAGGGGTTAAACCCGGCAGAGCCGTTCCGTTTTTCAGGCGCAGGAGAAAGAAAAAGGAGGAATCCGGAAATGACGATGATAGCAGCCAGGGGCGCCCGAGGGCGGCGTTCAAGATTTGGCGGCCGTCTCGGTTATTTGGCCCTACTCCTGATGTTGGGTCTACCGGCAGCGGCGTATGCGGCGCCGCCCGACCTCCAGACTCCGGCGCCGGTCATCTACCTGGCCGACAATCTGGACGAGCAGGACAGGCTGGGCTGGTGTATCGACACCGTCGGGAGAGGGTATGGCGAGCGGCTGCATGCGCACTCGTGCAAGCCGCGCGGCGGCGACGTGCAGTTCCGCTACGACGAGGCGGCGCGGCGGATCGCATCGGCCACCTTCAAGGGGAAGTGCGCCGCGCTTTTGAAGCCCGCCGCCGCGGGGGTAACCTTGGGATTATTGGATTGCGCAGAGAACGCCGCGCCCCAAGTCTTCGATTACGACGCCGCGTCGATGGAGTTCCGCCCCGGCGGCGACCCGACGCTTTGCCTCGTCGCCGGCGCCGCGAGCAGGTCGGCCGGGCCGTATATGTCGCGCGACCTCGCCCTCGCGCCGTGCGCATCCACCGGGGCGAAGTTCAAGCAGTGGCGCATCAGGAAAGCCCGGCCATGATGGGGTTGTTGGAAAAGCCGGCCCCGCTTAGAATTAACCACTGCCGTCATTCCGGCGTCATTGCCGTTTCTGTTGTAGGTCGGACATATATGTCCGACATATATGCGGCCCGTTCGCGGGAGGCATGAAAATCCGGGTCGCATGATATGCGACCCCTACACACCCTTCGGCAAGGCGATATCCCGTCGCCGTCATACTGGCAATAGCGGGACTTTTTCAAAAGCCCCCTGTTGGGCAGAGACGCGCGCCCGGCTTTATGTGGAATGAGGGGAGCAAGTTTGGAGGATTTTCATGTCGAACCGGCCAAGAGAGAAGCTCTCAACCCAGGTGGATTCGGAGATTCTGGCCGCCGTCCGCAGCCTTGCGCGCAGCGAGGGGCGGTGGCTTCAGTCCCTGGTCGATGAGGCGCTGGCAGACCTGATCGAGAAGCGCAAAGAGAATAAGCCACGCCCCCACGCCATGGCGGCCTACCAGGCGAGCCATGAGAAATACGCGCCGCTTTACAAAAAACTCGCTGAATGACGTACTATCCGATTCTTCGGCAAGATGCGGAATTTTTCGACGCTTTGCTCAGGGCAGGTGTATCGCAGATATCACGCTCCGCGGCCTAGGCGGGGTGGGGCGCGCGGACCGGCTTCTTGGCGTTCGGCTCGTTCACCGCGGGCTTGACCCCCACGTCTTCTCCAGGCAGGAATTCCAGTTCCACGCAGCAGGCGTTGCAGATGGGGCCTGTGCCGTAGGTGCCCTCGTCGAACACGTGTCCCTGAAACCGGTGGCGGCAGTTCGGGCAAATCCAGATGTAATCGCTCATGCCGGTCTCCTTCTGCGGTTATGAATCGCCAAAAGAGATGCCGCTTTCCTGTATATCCAATATAGGTCTCAGGGCGGAGATTTCGCCACCAAAAAAGCGCGGATTATTTTCGGCGGGGCTTCAGGTGGGATGAGAGAACGACCCGGGCGGGTTCGCCCGGGCCGTTCACGGCGCATGGCGCACCGACCGGGATTATCGCGGTTCGGGTTGTTTCTCGAGCATCTTCGGGCAGTGATTGACGCGTTCGTGAACCGCCACCTTCAAGACGATTTCCCTGGGGTATCCCAATACCTCCCGGCGAGGGCCGTAGGGGTTCGCATACGCCTTGATGTAGGCGTCGCCCAGAGATTCACGGGCTTTCTCGGATGCGACACGGTAGGCCCTTACAGACCTGTCGTAGGCGTATCTGGCGGGGCGCACGGTTCTGTCGCGGGCGATACCGGCGTCTTTGATGGTTTTATCCCGGACGGCCTTGGCCGCTTTGACGTCTTCAGCGTAAGCAGCCCTGGCGACATGGAAAGCTTTACGCTGGGCGGCATCGGCGTTTTTGTGGGATTTATCCCGAGCGGCTTTCACCTCTCGCATGGTTCTTCTGAAGTAGGCTCTCGCCTCTTTCATGATTTCGATTTTCCTGGCTTCGCGGCGGGCCCTTCTTCTCGCGGCGTTGAAGGTTTTTCCGGCTTTACGCCTGGCCTTGTGATTGGCGTCGCGAGCAAGTTTTTCAGCGCGTTTCCGTTTGTTCTCGGCGGTGCGTCTGGCTCGCTTGAGCGCTTTCTCTGCGGCGCGCTTGGCGTCCATAAAGATTCTTTCGGGTCTTCTCATCGCGTCGTAGGCGGCATTCCTGGCTCGACGATAAGTGGTGACCTCCTTGTCGAACGCGACTTCGGCGGTGAGATAGTCCAGGCAATTGGCGTTATGCGCGCCTGCCGGCGCCGCGAAGGCCGTTACAGTCGCAATGGTGAACACGGCGAGTATTCTGTTCATTGCAAGCTCCCGGATGAGCGCGAAAATTTGACGAACCGCCATGATGTTGTTGAAGGGATTGCGGAGAGGGTAATTGGTGCCCAAGGCCGGACTCGAACCGACACGGGGTTGCCCCCACTAGCCCCTCAAGCTAGCGTGTCTACCAATTCCACCACTTGGGCATGATGTCCGGGCGCCGTCTCGAACCGACGCTCCGGCCAAGAGGCTATATAGCGTCCGGCGCGCCGCGCTGTCAACGCCTCCCGTTCCACCGGCCAACCGGATTCCGTCGAACCCTCATTGATCAATCGGGTTCGACCTCCCGCATCGGGGG
>WTGD01000090.1 GCA_011523725.1 Nitrospinota bacterium | reverse complement strand
TTTTATACCCCCCTGTCAAGGGGGGGTAGGGGGGGTTGCCTTTACCCTCTCAGGGGCTTTTTAGCAACCTCGCCTCACGCCGGTTGCGGCTCGTAGCGCTCGACCTCGATTTCATCCGCACGCTCCAGCGCCCGGGCGATGTCGTAGGCCGTCTGAAGGCGTATCCAGGTCTCCGTCGTGGAGCCGAAGGCCTTGGCGAGGCGTATGGCCATCTCGGCGGACATCCGCGCCCGCCCGTTCACCAGGTTCGAGAGCGCCTGGCGGCTGACGCCCAGCGCCCTGGCGCCCTCGGTCACGCTCAGGCCCAGCGGCTCCAGGCACGAGACGCGCACGACCTTGCCGGGATGCGGCGGATTTTTCATGGGCATGGTGGGTTTCTTCTTCATGCAGCGATAGTCGAGTGTCAAGCGAGGCTTGCCAACTCCGCTCCTGCGCGGGGCAGTTTCTTCTCCCGTTTCGGGAGCCGGCGTTGTCATTACGAGTTTCAGCGGGGAGGATGAGGTGTCTTGGGCTGATCCGTCGGGTTAGAGATGGTTCGGCGGTATCGGCCGTCAGTCCGAGCCGTGTCTCCTTTTCAAGCCTCCAAACTCTCTGCGTATGTTTGCCGGTGAAGCCGTCACCGAGTGGGTCGTCCGGGCGGACATCCTGCTGCGTGATGGTTCTTTCGTCTCGTCGCGAGTGTATTTGCACGCGGGATAATTCGAGCATCCCAAGAAGGGTCCGTATTTGCTGACCTTTGGCTGCAGCCAGCCGTAGCATTTGGGGCAGGCCTCGATGAACTCGCCGCATTCTCGGCAGCGGAAGGCTTCCTCCTCCTTGACTGGCAATCCCTTCCTGCAATTTGGGCATGGTCTCTGCGTATACTCGCAATAGGGGTAGTTCGAGCAGCCGTAGAAGATGCCGCCATTCCCCTTGTTTTCGCGTTGCTTGAGGTGTCCCTTAACGCATACCGGGCAGGGGACTTCGTTCTCCGGCGAGCAACCGAAGACGGAGACATCGTATCCCCCTTCGATCAACTCTTCGACGAAGGGAGAAGTCGAACCACCCTCGGCAAGCAGGAAGACGCGTCGTCTGGCGCGGGTGATGGCGACATAGAACAGGCGCCGCTCCTCTGCATTCGAGTACTTTTCGGGTGCCGAGAGAACCAGATCGAGCAGCGGGTCGTCGTCGATTTCGGTGGGAAAACCATATTTTCCGGAACACAGGTCGAGTGCCACGACGTAATCCGCCTCGCTCCCTTTGGATCCGTGCGCGGTCTTGTAGGATATCTCGAGCCCGGGATACTTCCTTTTCAGAGCGGATAAGTGCTGTGGCCGCGTGCGTTTGTACCTGCCCAACAACAGCACACTCGACTTTCCTTCATATTTAGCGGCCTCTTCGACGATCCTATCGAGAGCCTCATTCAGCAAGGGGAGCCGTTGCTCGCCGGGAAAACCGATATGGATACACGGTCCGTCCACCCGGTGCACCGAACGAACCCTCTTGAGGATCTGCGCTGGGTTGCGCAGGACAAATTCGGTGGCGACGGAAGCGATGCGGTCGACGCAGCGAAAGGTTGTCCCCAGATCGATGCGCTCGTAGCCACCGAAATGCTCCGAGAACTCCCGCATGATGCCGATGTCCGAACCTGCGAACCGGTATATCGCCTGCCAGTCGTCGCCGACGGCGAACAGGCGAGCACCCGGCGACTTCTCTAAGAGCGCCTTTAACAATCTTGCCCGGCCCGGCGAAATATCCTGAAACTCGTCAACCAGGATGTAACCGAAAGGGCTGTGATAGCGCCCGGTTTCTACATGGTCCGTCGCCCTGTCGATCATGTCGTGGAAATCAATTTGTTTGGAACAAGTTAGCGTTTCCTCATAGCGTTCGAAAACCGGCTGGAACAAATCGAGAAAGGCTTCGGCCCGCGAGCGATCTCGATGGTTGACAATCCGTCGTGTAACCTCCTGGAAACTCAGCCGAGCGCCCTTGAAATGCTTGAGAAAGGTCGCCAGCAGACGTATGAACGGGTCGATTCGTCCCTGCCGATTCAGTATGGCGAAGACCTCATCATGGGGGATGGGAGACAGGGTTACGTCGTGAGCGTGCAGTTTCGCAGCCAGATTCTCCGTCAACTTTCCGGCGGCGTGCTCATGGCTAAAGGTCTCTATCAGGGTAGTGCCGTGTTCGGCGTGGGTCTGGCGTTTCCACGTCATTGATTCGAGATATTCTTTCTGCGGAACGAATGGAGCCGTCTTTCCCTCGATGTCGACCCCGAAATGCTCGATGTAGATACCGGCTTCGATCAGATAAAAATCCGGCCTGTACGGCCCCTTTTCCGGCGTAGCCGTGTCGTGCTCATAGTCGTGTTCGTACTCGTAGGGAACGCCGTTCAGATAGAGGAAATTGGCGATCTCGCATTCCTCGTAACTCCGTAACTTCTCTCCTTGTAGCGAACGGATCTCATGTTGCCGGATATAGTCCCAGTACTCGCCAAAGCTCTGGAATTCGTGCTCGCTCCTGTAGGGCGCGAACTGAGACTGGAACCACTTCAGCAAAGCTCCCAAGAACTTCCGCTCTTCAGCCAAATCGGTGACGATGCTCTTGAGCAGGTCGAGTAGCGCTTTTTCGTCTTCAGCCACTCTGGCCAGTCCCGGACGCCTGCCTTCGGCTTCACCAATGATCGCCATGCCCAGGCTGTGAAACGTCCTGACCGTGATGCCTGCCTCTGCTTCCTCGCCGAGACGCTTGCGGACCCGTTCTTCCATCTCTTTCTGCGCGTCTTTCGCGAACGCCAGGAGCAGCAACTCCGAGGGACGCCGGTCGCCTCTATGGAGAAGCCAGCCTGCCTTGGCGACGATCACCGAGGTCTTGCCGCTGCCGGCCGCCGCGACCACTAGGTTCCGGTCATCATCTATGACGACCGCCCGGCGCTGCTCCTCGGTAAGTGGCCGGGCCTCGAT
>WTGD01000195.1 GCA_011523725.1 Nitrospinota bacterium | reverse complement strand
GAATGGAAGAGGACTACGCCGCTTTCGTCATGGGCGGTGAGTACACCTTCAACTCCATTTTCGGCTCGGCCGCCGACCTTGGCCTGCTCGCCGAATGGAATTACGACGAGCGCCGCGAGCGTTCGAACTCTGAGTTCCAGAACGACCTCTTCTACGCCGTGCGCCTGGCGCTCAACGACACCCAGAGCACGGAGGTCATCGCCGGCGTTCTCGCCGACGCGGACCATACCACGCGCACCCTGAGCGTCGAACTCAAGCGCCGTCTCTCGGATCAGTGGTCCGTGAAGCTCGAAGCGATCGTCCTGATGGACGTCGACGAGGAAGACATCATCCATGACACGAGGCGGGACAGCTTCGTGGCCCTGAACGTCACGTACAATTTCTAGATCGAATTCTTCATGTCTCTGCGCCCCGTGGGGTCGGGGTTGGTGAAAAAGCCCGATTTCGTGATGCGGTGTATGTAGCCGACCTGGAAGGGAGAAAACCCTACTCTCCCCTTGAGGGGGTTTGTAGGGGTCGCATACATGCGACCCAGCCTTTTTTCGCCGTCCGGTCATGGGCCGCATATATGCGGCCCCTACAAACAAAGCCCGATTGATGCGAGAGAACCCTCTCTTCGGGAAGTCCGATACCCTACGGTTTCATCCCGACTCATGGGGCCGTAAAGACAGGCACGGAGGCCCCGGACAGGTCGCGACCCGTCCCTGCGCTATCCTTCCGGGGAGATCACAAAACCCGCCGCGCCGGTCGTTGCCGGTCAGGAAGTGAGGGCGACCTCCCGGTCACCTGTCTCCCGGTCACCCGCCTCCCGATCGGATGAGAAGATCGGGCGCTTCGACTTGATTCGGAGCTTGAGGCTCTTGCGGGGGGTGCAGGTCGGAAACGGGTTGATTTTGACAGGATAGCTCGAGGGCAGCACTTCCAGCTCGAAGTAATGGGCGATCATCAAAAGGTTGATCGTCATCTGATATTCCGCCACTCGCGGGCCGAGGCAGGTGTGCGTGCCGAAACCGAATGCCCCGTAAGCCCCGTGTTTCTTGTGCTCCTCGCGCCCGGGAAGATACCGGTCGATGTCGAACTTCTCCGGCTCCGGGTAGTTCTCCTCCAGGTAGTGAACGGCGGTGGACGCGATAACGACGCGCGAATCGATGGGCAGTTCATAACCCTCCACGATGCAGCTGTTCATGACGGTTCTCAACTGCAGCGGCACGCTCGGATAGATCCGGAGGGTTTCGAGAATCAGCCGGTGGGCGGTGTCGATGGCCTCGGGCGTAATGTCCTCCGGATTGGGATCCCCGTTCGCGAACAGCGCATCGGCTTCCCTGCGCACGCGCTGAAAGATGTCCGGATGGGAGACCATCAGATAGAGCCCGAACCCGACGGCGGTGCCCATATACATGGCCGCGACGAACGGTATGATCATCATGAACCTGGTATCGGTATCCGGAAAGTACTGGGGGTCGCTGTCGTGCAGGCTGATCAGGTCGTCGATCAGGTCGCGGGGCTGGTTCTCGCGCTGCGCCGGGGTGTGCGAATTCCGGATCATGGAATAGACGCGGTCGATGCGCCGCCGGATGGCCTTCATTCGCGGCGTTCGCATGAAGAACTTCGGCAGAACCTTCTGCGCGTAGGTGATCAACATGCGGTTCTTGTACTTGTGGATGTCGTCCACGTATTCGGAAAAATCCATGCTGAACAGCAGCCGGGATACCTGGCCGGACATCAGGGTGCGGCTTGCGTCCTTGGCGACGATCACGTCGCCCACGTTCCACGAATCGAGCGCCAGCCGCACCTCATGGATCATATCTCCGAGACGTTCGTTCAGGCGGCTCCGGGAGGAGGCCATCTGGAACGCCTTGCGCATGCGGAAGTGTTCGGCCCCGTCCATGCCCGGCAGGCTTCTCGATGCGCCGAGCACGCTCTCCATCCCCTCCATGGTTTCCTTCGATCGCAAGTGCATCCGGCCGTTCCGGTTGACCCAGATGTTGGCGTCGTTCCCGGCGATGACGAAAGCTCTCTTGCTGGAAAAGGGAGACTTGATCGCGAATACCGGGCCGTAGTCGCGGTAAAGGTCGGCCAGCAGTTTGGACGTATTCCCCTGCCAGAGCGAATCTTTGCGGAGCATTTGCCACAGGCTTACGTTGGGCATGGATTTCGTCGCTACCCCGATGGAGCGGTTGACCGACGTCGCCGCGACGGCGGCGGCGACGGAGCGGCTGATGCGGTCCAGCATGCCCAGCAGTTCGATGCGCTCGCGTGAAGCCTCGTAGTCTTCCGGCTGCAGAAGAAACCGGAACGCGTCGCAGGCATCGGCGAGACCGATGATGATGGCGTCACGGGGATAGGGTATGTCGTCCCCCAGGATCGTCTCGACGATCCGCCGGCGTACTATCGACCGGGACTCGCCGTCGGACATACCGTTGTCCGCTTTGGCCGCGTTTCGCGAGAGGGACCAGAAACCGCCGTTCGTATAGTCCAGGACGCCATGTCTCGACAACCGCATGAGCGCATGCTCCAGTATCTCGTCCGACGTGCCGGCGATTTTCTCGACCCAGTAGCTGACGCTGCGCGGCTCCGGATCGGCGGCGATGGCCGCCAGCACGGGGTCGAGGAGACCGTCTCCCAGAGGTGATGCGTCGTCCAGCGAAAGCGTCTCTTGCGCGGTGTCGATACGGGATTCGAGGTCGAGGTCCGCCAGCACGGCCCCTGCGAGAACGCACGAGAGATTCCAGCCGGCCACCTGTTCGAGATAGCCGCTCTCTTCGTTCAGCAACAGGAGTATGATTTCTTCGGGCAGTCTCATCGGGAATCGCCTCCCAGTACCTGGTGTAGGAGCATTTTGCTCCACGCGGCTCGTGCAGCGGAAGGCCATGAGGCTCGGACCGCCGCGGCAGGAAGCCGATGGGGGCCATTATGGCCAGTAAAATGATTGATTTCAACTATTTTAAGTATATTG
>WTGD01000330.1 GCA_011523725.1 Nitrospinota bacterium | reverse complement strand
CCGGGCAGCGGCGTCAAGGGGGTGGACAGGATGATAGCGGCGGCGGAAATCCTGCGCTTCAAGCATCATTTCGGCGGCTACATCCACCTCAAGATGCTGCCCGGAGTGGAGGATTCCCAACTCAGCCGCGCCGCCCAAATCGCCACAAGGCTTTCGGTGAACCTGGAAGCCGCCACCCAGCGGGGTCTTCACGCCATGGCGCCCGAGAAAAGCCTGGAAACCGACCTGAAACCCGCCCTCGAATATGCGGGAAAGATGGCGCGTGAGTCTTTTTTCGAAAGAACGGGCCTTCTCGCCGACGGCGTGACCACGCAGTTCATCGTCGGCGCCAGCGGAGAGAGCGACATGGACGTCCTTGCGGCCTCTCATTCTCTCCAGAAAAAAGGCCTTTTGCGCCACACCCATTTCAGCGCCTTCAAGCCCGTGGAGGACACGCCGATGGACGGTGTGCCTTCTGTCTCCAAAACGCGCGAGCACAGGCTTTACCAGGCGGAACACCTCCTGCGCGAATATGAGTTCGGGCTGGATGAAATTCCCGCCACAGACGGCAACCTCGCGCTCGAGGAAGACCCCAAGACGACGTGGGCGAGGCGGAACCTCTCGCAGTTCCCGGTGGAGATCACGACAGCGGACCCCCGGACGCTGATGCGCGTGCCGGGAATCGGCCCCGTGTGGGCGAAACGCCTCGTCGAGGTGAGGAGAAAGGCGCACATCCGCGATTTCAGGGATTTGACGCGCCTGGGCCGCATCCGCAAATCGGCGGCTGGCTGGCTCACGCTCCGCGGCAAGCGCCTGGGGCCTGAACCCGTGCTCGCCACGCAGTTGAGCCTCAGCCTGCAGCATAGGGGAAAAAGGCGTGTGCATCCTTCGATGAGCAACTTACCGCCCTGTTCCTTCCGCTGATGGGAGGAGCCGATGAGGGATTCATGCAGACGGATAAACTGCCCCGCCCGCTTGACGCGGATATGCGATGGGACTACCCTTCCCGTCTCTCGCCATCGCATATATGGACGCGATGCGAGCAAGAGCCGCTTTATGGCCCCTTCGTCTAGCGGTCAGGACACCGGCCTCTCACGCCGGTAACAGGGGTTCGAGTCCCCTAGGGGTCACCAGGCGGACGCCCCCCTGCTCAGGTCGAGCAACTTTCAATTCCAAGTATTTACATGCACGATTTCTTCGAGCGGTCGCCGCTCGGCGGGCTTGAAATTCGTCCCCAGCGTGTAGGCGACCGGGATGAGCGCCACCTGCATGAAATCATCGGGCACGCCGAGGAGTTCCGCCGCCTCCGCCTCGCAGCGCAGGTGCAGGGTGGTGTACACCGAACCCAGACCCCTCGATCGAAGAGCCAACTGAAAACTCCACACCGCCGGTATGACCGACCCCATCAGGCCCGCCCACATGAACCTCGGCGGATTTTCGGGCAGGAAATTCTGGATGCACGGAATCACGTGCACGGGGGCGCGCTCGATGTTCTCGGCCAGATAGATGGCGGAATCGAACACCCGCGCATCCTGCGCGGCCCCACTTTCGCGCGCCTGCGCCAGGCCCTGCGCGAGGTATTCGTCCCCTCCCTTGCGGTAGAGCCGGCCGAGTTCACGGCGTTTGTCCTCATCCGTGACCACGAGCCAGCGCCAGCCCTGGCGGTTCGAACCCGTGGGGGCCTGCAGGCCGAGTTCAAGACAATCCATCACGACCTCTCTCGGCACTTCACGATCGAAATCAAGGCGCTTGCGCACCGAGCGCGTCGTGGAGAGGAGTTTGTCGGTCATTTCCAGGTCGAAATCGGCCATGCGGCCCTCCTTTCGCGTGCGTATGCCAGAGAAATCAGGCGAGATGCGCTATGTTATCAAAACGAAGGGTTCGGCGTAACGCGCGCTTCCCCTGATTCCCAAGGGCTGTGGGTTCTCCTATAATCGCCCAAAATTCCAATCACCAAAACGAGGAAAACCATGACGAACCAGGCAAGCGAGACGAGCAAAATCCGGCTGCTGAACCCCGATGAGGCGGCGGGCGATACGGCGCGTTTTTTCGAGGCGACGCGCGAGTTTCTGGGCCGCATCCCCAATTCCGCGCTCGCGATGGCGAACACGCCCTACATCGCGCGCTTCTACCTCCCCTTCAACGCCACGCTCCAGCGCGAGGGTATGGGCGGGCTCCTGACGTGCAAGATCAAGGAGATCGTCGTCCTCAAGACGAGCTTCGTGAACGCCTGCGCCTACTGAATCGCGCACAACACGGCGCTTGGTCAAGCGACGGGAATCACCGATGCGCAGATCGATGCCATCGCGTCTGACGACTACATGACCTCCCCCCTCTTGAACCCGCGCGAGCGCGCCGCCTGCCTGTGGGCGGAGCATTTTACGAGAAACACCGCGCGCGAGAACCCGGGCGTGCTCGAGGAAGTGAAGCGGCACTTCACCGACGGGGAGATCGTCGAGATGTCACTCATGAGCGGCAAGCAGGGCATGATGAACCGCTTCATGGACTCGTTCGCCATCCCCATCGAGAACGAGGGCGAGGTGAACAAGATCAAAAAATCCGTGCGCGGAAATCCCGACAAGATGAAGGCCTATCTGCAATCGCTCATCGACAACTGGCCCGAGGATTTCCCCGAACCCAACCCGGATGAATAGGGACGCTCCTGAGAGCAAATGCGGGGAGATGCGTGGTTCCGGAAAACTTTTTAATTCGATAAATTTCTGAAATTATCTGATGTATTACTTTAATTTATTCCGGCAACCTGTTAATTCATAGTGCAATGTTCCGTTAGTTTGGCCCATGAATATTTTCGGAAATTTGTCGATATTTATCGTATTTTCCGGAAATTCGATTTTCGCGCGCAGCGTCACGACCCGGTTGTATTGAACCTCCTTGATGGAGCCGCCGGCATGCGGGCAGGCCGGGATATTCACATGCTCCGTCCGCTTCGCCGGGATGTGCGCATCGCCTGAAATTC
>WTGD01000251.1 GCA_011523725.1 Nitrospinota bacterium | reverse complement strand
CTGTGACGCCTGCCACGACGAACTGGAGCAGAAAGTGGATTTGCAGGACCTGGAGCCGTTTCCCAAGAAAAGAGAATCTGATAGCTAAACACTTGTTTTCCGAGGATTTCACCCGCCGTGTGATTCCCGATTTAGAGCGGATTCGCTGAAAGGGCAGGCAGGAATTGCGATTTTTCGTCTTGATCTTCACCGTCACTTTTCTCTGGGGCCTGAGCTTCCCGGCGGCCAAGATAGGCCTGCGCGGCGTGGAGCCTTTCACGTTCCTCTGGCTGCGGGGCATCATCTCCGCGGCCAGCGTCTTTCTGATCATGTTCGCGCGGAAAATGCCCGTCCTGCCGCCGCGGCCGTCCTGGCGGGGGGAGAGCCGCGATTTCTGGATCAACGCCTGCCTGCACAACCTCATGTTCATCACCTACTACCACGGCGTGGACCACACCACCGCCGGGCGCGCCTCCCTGTTCCTCTACTCCCAGCCGCTGCTCCTGACGGCGCTCGCCGCCTGGATTCTGCCTCATGAGCGGGTGGGCGTCCGCGCGGTTTCGGGCTTCATCGCCGCGAGCCTGGGCATGGTGTTCCTCTTCGGCGACAGGCTCTCCTCGGCGGGCGGCACCACCTGGTACGGGGACGGGGTCGTCGTCCTGGCGGCCGTGATATGGGCGGTGCAGTCGGTCTTCCTGAAGATGCGCTTGAGGGGCTTCGACGCCTTCAGAATCACGGCCTGGACCCAGATTCTGGCCGTCCTTCCGTTCTTCATCATGGCCTCGTTTCTGGGCGAGCCCTGGCCCGATCTCACCGACGCCAACGTGCTCACCGGCGTGGGCTACAGCGGCCTCATCGGCACGGGGCTGGCCATGATCCCCTGGCTGTGGCTGCTGACGGACTACCCGGCGAGCCGCGTGGGCGTGTTCATGTTCCTGACCCCCGTGTTCGGGGTACTGACGGGTGCCTTGCTGCTCGCCGAACCCCTCACGTCCCTCATGCTCGGCGGCGCGGTCCTGATATCGACGGGGATATATCTCGTGAACTCCGAGACGAAATAAAAAAGTTTATATGCCAACGATAACAATAGGTTGAGATATATAATTCAAGTATTGTATCAGCATCCTGGATGTGTCGAGTTTCCGCCGATTCCGAACCCCCGCGGCCCGCGGGACTCGCGAAACCGGGGGGATTCCGCACCCGCAATTCCCCGCATTTGCCGTCATCGCAGATAAAGCGGACTATGGCAGAATCTCCCTGCGCTGCGGCCCCGCGGCGTCATTTCCAACCCATTTAATTTTCGGAAATTTATCGAAAAACCCCGTGAATTTATCGATATTTATCGAATTTTTTCGAAATTCCTTTTCTCCGAACGAAGCGATCGGCTCCGCCATCATACCGAAGTCCCCCTCGCGCGCGTGTCTCGCAAATGCGGGCAGATGCGCTTCGTCCCGCGTCGCCATCCCGGCTCGTTCGCCTCCGGCTTCGTGGGGGCAAATGCGGGGAATTGCGTGGTCAGCCCCAACCAATGAGGGAAGAAGCAAATGAGGCTCAAGAAGGTCTCGCTTTCTCTTCAAAGGAGCTGCACTGTTCGTGAGATACCGACGAGCATCTTCCAGCGTTGCCCAAGTCGGGAGAGTGGCGTTCCCATGAGGTTTTCCGATCCCTCGCAACTAGGGGCTTTTTCCCTGCGGTGCCGCGCAGCATCGGGATGCGCACGTGGAAGATAGCGAGGCGTCGTGTTGGCTTTAGGGTATCTCTCTGTGGAAAAGTTCAGGACTTCTTTTGTCCACTCTTGGCCGCCTTGCCAACAGTCCTTTCCTGCTGGCTTGAGTTGAACATCTTCGCGATTTCTTTTGACGCCTGTGCATTGTTCTCATCTTCCACCCACGGCCAAACAAGCGGTGACAGGCCGTCAATGGGATTGTCGGTCTCAATACTATCCAGAATGACATACCAACGGTCGCTCTTGGTATCGTACTTGTGCTTCGCGCCGATAGCGTACGCGGCCCCAAAGGATTTCGGATCCCTACGAAGTGTAACCGCGTAAGTGAGTCCTCCGGCTTCAGTCGGGATCGAGAAAGCTTTGATCGCCTTTTCGGTCACTTCGACTTCTTTGCGCAGGTTCAGAATGGTCGTCGATATGTCCTCGAGGGCAGCACTCGAGAAGTTGTAGAGGTCGATTACGACAGATGCCATCATCGGATCGGCATTCTTCAATTCCGTTAGCAACTCGGAAATCACTGGTATCTCAAGACGCTCTAGAATACCTACCGGGCGATCAGCTTCGATCCCGAGATCTGCCGATATCATGAAGTCGTCCACGACGGTAGCGAAGTCTTGCTCTAGCATCATGAAATCGCAGTCCTGCGGCAGGGCGAGCTTCGATTGAATGTGATAGCCGAGATAGTTGAACTCACTATCCGACGAAACGTTGTCAAAAGCGTCGGATCGGCACTTCAGATATAAGAGCATCGCTATCGGCGTAGGAAGTAGGCGTGCTACGCAATCGAGTACGCCGATGTCCCAGATCACCGGGGCAATTTTATCGCCTCGTTCAAGCATAGTGCGTGAGAGCATGGTTGAAGCCGGAAAAGGATCGCTCAACACCACTATCGGAAAAAAGCGCGGGAAAGCATGAAATTCTAACTCCTTGCCATCCTTGTCGATGCATCTGGCACCTGATTTGATGAGTTCGATACATTCGAGAGCCTGTCGGTAGGGATCCTGAATAGCACCCTTGAAATCCGTCTTCAGTGCATCCGTATCCCCGGCACGCGCTTTCAGCGTGATACGTTTCGACTTGGCCTGCACTACGATAACGAACTCTCCGTACACCACCAGCGCGTCAATCTCGCCGCCGCGATTGCGCGCGTTCCGCTCAACAATGACATTTTCATAGACATTCTGAGGACCGAAGACCGAACACAGGATGTGGGCGGCTGTCTTTTCGAGAAAGACGCCCCTGTGCTTGGAGTGTGTATCTG
>WTGD01000408.1 GCA_011523725.1 Nitrospinota bacterium | reverse complement strand
TCGGGCATATTCCTGACGAGAAGCCGCATCCGCTCTCTTGCGGGGGAGATGGGCCTGCGCGCGGGCGTTCAGAACCGCGCCAGGATGCTGGAGAACCTCTTTCGAGAGGCGGGTTCGGACGGCAGGGTGCAGGAGCTGCTCGCGCGCATCGACGGGGTGGCCGAGGAGAACCTCGCCCGCTACCGCGCCTGGTCGAAGGCGTGCCCGCCCTCGAAAGCAGCGTGGCGCGACTGGAGCAAGAAAACGCAGGCTCTCAGGCGCCACCTTGCGCAGGCCCGGAAATGGGCGCGCGCCATGCAAGAGGAAGCCTCATAGGGCCTACGGTTCAGGAACGAAAACCCGCACGGCCCGAACGGCGCCCCCTTACACTATGCCTGCGATATATTTCCTGTCCGAGAAGGCGAATTCGCGTATCCATTTGGCGAGTTCGCGGTAGAGGTGCGTTTCCGCGTCCTCTTCCATGCTTGACGTGTAGACGGGCATCCAGCGCATGAGGTGCTCGTCCATGAACCGCGCGCTCAAGGTGAGTTTCTCCCGCGCGAGGTCGGCGTCGCCGTCCTCCCAGGCGTCCGCTTCTTCCGTGGCGAGCCGGGCCAGGAATTCGAGTTCCACGCTCAGGTGGTCCATCGCCAGTACGCTGGAATGGGCGAGAGCCTCGCTGCCTTTACCTGAATTGTAACCGCAGGCGCGGTAGAAATCGGCGACCGCATCCGTCCGCTTCGAGTTCAGGTGCCCGCTTTCGTCCATCAGGGCGGCTTCGTAGGGGGGGGAGGAGAGCACGAAGAGGTTCGTGAAGTCGACCCGGAGTACCTGGAGGGCCTCTTCGGTGACCTCGAATCCTTCGGGGAAGAGGAACGGGTAGTTCTCTTGTAAGAACCCGGCGAGTTCCTCATCGAGCGGGTCGAGCATCGCCCGCGCCTGCACCCGGTAGAGTTGCGCGCGGAGCCTCGCCTGCTCGGCGTATTCAGAGGGTGAGGCGCGGCGCTTCCAGCGGAGGCTCATTCGGAGATGGTGTAGGCCTCGGCCTGGGGCTTGTTGGGCCGGGCGAACCACAGCGGACGCCTGAGGTTGTCGGGGCCGGGGGCCGGCTTCGTCATCTCGAGCCATTGCTTGTAGTGCTCGAAGCTCTTCTTCGTGTCGACGCTGATGTCCCCGTAGCGGTCCGCCGCCCCCGCCTTCGTCACCCGCACCTTCTGGTGCCAGCAGTGCATCCCGCTCACCGGATCGGGATTGACCGGGAAGGTGAGGTTCTGGTTCACGCCCACCTCGCGCCACCAGATGCGCTCCGTGTCCGGGTCGTCGCTCTTGAAGGGCTGGACGCCGTGCACCTGGCGCATGGTGTATTCCCCGTCTCCCTTCTCATCGAGGCGAACGACGGCGGAGGCGATCTTGGGCGCGCCCTGGTCTTCGCTCAGGCGCCAGCGGCCCAGGTGATGTGCCATGGCGACGATGCCGGGCCTGAGACCCTCCGTCACCCAGCATCTGGTGACGAAATGGCCAATCGCGGTCTCCACTTTCGCGAGGTCGCCCGTCTTGAGCCCCAGCCGCGCGGCGTCGTCCGTGTGGAGCCACAGCGGGTTGTTGTGGGTGATCTCGTAGAGCCACTTCACGGCCGAGCGCGTGTGGATGAGGGTGGCGAGGCGATAGTTCGGCAGCAGGTCGAACTCGTTGTTCTCGCGCTCCATGTCGCGCCAGTAGACGTGGGTCTTCATGTACTTGGGTATCGCCTCATCGCCCCAGTTCCAGGCCGCCATGGTCGGGCTGTAGAATTCGAGTTTTTTAGACGGCGTGTGGAAGCCCTCCCTCGCTCTTCCCCGGCTCATGTTGCCGATGAGCGCCCCGTCTTTCCAGACCGAACCCGTCGCCTCGTCCACGTGGGCGTCCTGCATGGCCTCGTCCGAGAGCTCGTGCATGTGGGGTTCGTACACGTTTTCCTGCACGGCGAAAACGCCGTATTTGCGCATGTATTCGAGCGGCGTCAGGCCTTCCTTCTCGGCGGCCTCGGGCAGTCCCGGAACGCCGTTCTCGAACATCCACTGGTAGTATTCGTTCACCGTGATCTTCTCGCCCGGCCTGTAGGGGCTCTCGAAATACTGCCGGATGCCGAGCGAGCCGTCGGGGTCGATGCGCCAGGAGAGCTCGATGTGGAGTTCGTCCTCCTCCCACACCTCGCCGGGGTTCGTCTCGCGCGAGGTCTCGAACGTCTCGCCCATCTTCTCGCGCAGCGCCCTGAGAACCGGCTGGCGGAAGCCCACCCATTTCGTGGGGTGCGTCTCCTGGCTCTGGTTGTCGTGCCGCTCCGTGGCGTTGCCCATCGGCAGGATGTAGTCGGCGAACCAGGCCGTCTCGCTCCAGGTGGGGGTGAGCGCCACGTGGCAGCCTATCTTGTCGTGATCTTTCAGCATCTCCACCCACATGAAGCCGTCCGGATTCGTCCACACCGGGTTGTAGACCCGCGTGAAGTAGACATCCACGCTGTGGCCCTTGTCCTTGACGAGATGGGGCATCAGGAAGCTCATCTCGAAAAACGCGAGGGGGTACTCCCGGGGGAAGAGAAGCTCGTTCCACTCCTTGGGACCCGGGGCGGGGTTGGGGTGTTTGGGCACGAACTTGTGCGTGCTCGCCAGGTGGGTTCCGCCCACCGTGCCCACCGCGCCCGTCAGCGAAGGCAGGAAGTGCAGACAGCGCGACACCTGCCAGCCGTGCAGGTTCCCGGTGGCGGCCGCGCGCCAGACGTGGACGCAAAGCCTGCTGCCCGCGCGGGCGACGACCTGGGCGACCTCGGCGATCAAGTCAGCCGATACGCCCGTCTCCTCCGCCGCGTACTCGAAGGTGAACTCCGCGTATTCTTGCTTGAGTTTCTCGATGAAGTTCTCGAAGCTCGCCTCCTCGTGGGGATGGACGGTCCGCATATACTCGGTCCAGTTCATCCACTCCTCGACGAACTGCGCGTCGAACTGCCCGGTAT
>WTGD01000257.1 GCA_011523725.1 Nitrospinota bacterium | reverse complement strand
GAATCGAGAAGGCGGGCTTTTGATCGATAAGGCGCGCGCTTTCATCGGCGCGGGCGCGAACCTGGGAGAGCCTGTCCGCCAGCTACGGCAGGCGCAGGAGCAGTTGGGTAAAGCCCCAGGCGTAAAATTTCTCGCCGTTTCTTCTTTTTACCGAACGCAGCCGGTGGGCCCCGTCGAGCAGCCTCCCTTCGTGAACGCCGTCTTTGAGCTCGATTGCGAAATCGGCCCACGCGAACTGCTCGCACTCCTCCTGGATATCGAGCAAAAAATGGGCCGCGTCCGAAAAGAGCGGTGGGGGCCCCGGGTGATCGATCTGGACCTGCTCTTCTTCGGCGATGCGGTCATCAAGGAGGAGGGGCTGGAAGCGCCGCATCCCAGGCTGCACGAGAGGCGCTTCGTCCTCGCTCCCCTGGCCGAAATCGCGCCCGGCTTCGTTCATCCCGTCATCCGGAAATCCGTTTCCGAACTGCTGGCCGGGCTTCCTGCCGGGGATTTCTGGGTCGAGAAGCTGGAATAAAAGTCCCGCCGGAACCCTCGCCGTCGCGCCGAGGCGACTCCTTGATTGGGGTTGTTGAAAAAGTCCGTATAGAGGGCCACTGCAAGTAGAGGGTTTGTAGGGACAGGCCCCTGTGCCTGTCCGAGGCCCCCGTGCCTGTCCATGCGAAGCGCAGCCATGGGGATGGACATATCCGACACGGGCGGCCACGGGGGGCCGCCCCTACGTCTTAAAAATGGGTGGGTATGTATTCCGCTACTCGGTGGGAAATGACTCTCAAGGGGGACTCATCTCATAACCGTATATCGATTGAGAAAGCCGTTCCCTCTCATCAGGAGGATATTCCACACCCCCTTTTTCCGCCCTTGTTTTTCCCTCTGATTTTTAAGAAGATAGCCTGCCGCCGCCCATATCGGTGTGTTTTACCCGTTTTCCCGGTGATTTCCGATGAAAGTCGTTGATACGCCTCAAAAGATGCGTGAACTGGCCGAAACGCTCAGGCGAGAGGAGGCGCCGCTCGGCCTGGTTCCCACGATGGGAGCGCTGCACGAGGGGCACATAAGCCTCATCGACCGGGCGACGAGCGAGTGCGGCGCCGCCGTCGTGAGCATTTTCGTGAACCCGGCCCAGTTCGCGGCCGGTGAGGACTACGACACATACCCGAGGACTTATCATGCGGATCTGGAGGCCTGCCGGGAGATGGGCGTAGCCTGCGTATATGCACCCAGGGCGAACGCCATGTACCCCGGCGGATACGACACCTGGGTGGACGTGCCCGGCCTGGGCGCGCCTCTATGCGGGGCCCGCCGGCAGGGGCACTTCCGGGGCGTCGCCACGGTCGTGCTCAAGCTCCTCGCAGCCTGTCTCCCGCACCGGGCGTACTTCGGGGAGAAGGACTATCAGCAACTCGTCCTGATCCGCCGGATGACGCGCGACCTGGATTTGGGCGTGGAGATCGTTCCCTGCCCGATAGTCCGCGAGGACGACGGGATGGCGCTCAGCAGCAGGAACGCCTACCTCTCGGCGGATGAGCGCTCCCGCGCGCGCGCCATCAGCGCCGCCCTGTTCGATGCGAAGAAGAAGGTGGCGGCCGGGGAGAGGCTTTCCGCCGCCATCATCCAGGCTTGCGTGGATGAACTGGAAGAAGCCGGGTCCAGGGTCGATTACGTGGAGATTGTGGAACCGGCGACACTCGAAAGGGTAGAAACGATAAACGGGGCCGCCCGGATGGCCGTGGCGGCGTATATCGGCGAAACCAGGCTTATCGACAACATCCTGTTGGAGCCTGACGATGAGGCGTAGTCTCCTCGTTATCGCGGCGCTCGTTCTGGCGGGGTCCGCCCTCGCGCTGACTACACCTGTTCGGGCGCAGTTCAGGGAAACCCCGCAGTCTCACCTCGAATTCGGCCTGAACACCTACCGGGACGGGTTTTACGAGCCTGCGATTGACGCCTTCAGGGCCTACCTGAAAGCGGCAGGGAACGACGAAGCGGCTTCGATCGTGCGTTATCTGCTCGCCGAGGCGCTGCGTCGCGACGATCGGCTCAAGGAAGCCATTGCGGCGTATCAGGCGTTCCTGACCCGCCATCCGCGCCACGAAAGGGCCGGTGAGGTTCAGTTTCGCATCGGCGTGCTCGCCGAGCAGGTCGGGGACAAAAAAGCGGCGATGCGCGCCTATTCCTCCGTGAAACCCGGGCGCTACCGAATCGAGGCCGTCTACCGGGTCGCTGCGCTCAGGCTGGCGGCGCGCGAGTGGCGGGGCGCGGTCGCCGCACTCGATGAGTTCATCAAGTCCGCACCCAAAGACCCCCGCGTGGAAGATGCGCTCTTCGAGCGCGCCATCGCCCTGGATCACATCCCGCTGATCAAGGAGGCCGAGAAGGCGTACGCTCTGGTCGTGCGCCGTTTCCCGCGCAACCCGAGAGCGCATGCCTTCAAATTGCGGCTCGCGAAAATACAGCTTGGGCTCAAGAAGTTCGGTTCGGCGGAGAAGACGTTCGACTCCTTGTTTCAGGGGCGTCCCGGAGAGAAAAAACGCGCGGATTTGAGGCTGGGCCAGGCAGCGAGTCTTTTTGCGCAGAAGAAGTACCCCGAGGCGGGCGCTGCGTTCGAGGCCCTTTTGAAAATGGAGCTTTCAGGACCACAGCGCAGGACGGCGGAGCGCGGCCTGGCGTCCTCCTGGTGGCTCGCCGGTGAATACGCGAAGGCCGCGCCGGCCTATCAACGGCTGATTCGGGAGCCGGCCAGGGATGGCGCCTATCTCCAGTTTTTCCTGCAAAGCGTGGAGAAAGCGGGGCTTTGCGGGGAGGGAGGCGGAAAATATCTCGTTTTTGCGCTCGACGCCCTCGGCAAGGGCGCGCCGATGCCGTCTTCTTCGCGTTTCCGGATGGCGGATTGCCTGCTCGGCGCGGGCCTTAAGAAAGAGGCGGTGAGCCAATACGGCGAACTCATCCGGCGCGCGCCGGATACGCGCGAGGCGGTATGGTCCGGGCTGCGCCTGGCCG